>JAWVZC010000039.1:0-17844 GCA_033722415.1 Balneolaceae bacterium
CCGGGAAGCAGAGGGTGTGATCCCCGACAAAATTAAACTCCAGCTGTTCGTCCCTAATCCGTATTTGGTCCTCACCGAGATCGGTGACAAACCGATACGCTATGCCGTCATTGTAGGCCCGGAACTCGACGCTGTAGTTCCCGGCAAACTGCAGGCTCGGCTGATGATATCGGTCCCGGATGGTGCTGCTTTTCCGGGGAACAACCGGTTCCAGTACCCGGTCGACCAAATTGCGGGTCTGCCGCTCGAGATCCGGATTTTTCCCGAGGGTGCCGATCCCGTCGATGGTCAGGGACAATTTCGAGGGAGCCAGTACCTGTTCCCCATTGAAGAGGACTTCATATTGAATCGTTTCTCCAACCGAAATACGCACTTCGGTTTGACGGTCCGGAGAGTTCAAACGTATGACATCCTGGGCAGTCACCGGGGCGATTGAAGTCGCCAGCAGGCATATTACGCCCGACAGTAATGCATTATACAGGGTCCTCATCTATATTCCTCCATGTACAAACGTGTTAGAATTTCAGATTACGTGGCTGTTCTTCCCCATTCATTCCCGGAAGACAGGCGTTGAACTGCCAGGTGCCCGGCCTCCGGGCACTGTTTACCTGTTCACGGATTCCCGGTAGACCGGTCTCAATGTAAAATCATACTCATATTCCGGTTCCAGCAGCCGGTATTTATCCAGCGGCATATAACCCCAGCTGTTATCGCCTCCGACCCCCCGCTGTTTCAGGTCGATATGCAGTTCTACCAGGCTCCGCGTCGGTACCTGATAGTAGTAGTTGAGCCCGCCCTGCAGATCCTCCTGCCGGTAGTGGTGGGCGTTTACGCTCAAAGGCTGTGCCTCGTTTTCGACCACAAGCCCGGTGTCAAGTTCATCCTGAAGTGCCAGCCATCGTACGCCGGTTTTATTACCGTTCTCCTGGGGGGTCATGTAGGGTACAAACTGTTCTTTCACAGTACCGGAGTACTGTCCGACGAATGCGCCGGTGTTACGATCCTGGTAATTTTCATGCGGACCGCGCCCGTACCACGTCATATTCCTGTAGTCTCCCGGCAGTTCCATCTTCATGCCGATGCGGGGAAGCTCCGGAAGGGTGTCGCTGCCTGCCGCGAACCTGCTCGACACCCGGATTTCGCCGTTCCCGAAAATGGTGTAATCGACGTCGAACGAAGAGCCGGTATGCGCAAACACCGATTCCGTGGCTACCCGGATCTCCCGGTCCGATACCTGTTCCGTTTCGATCTGCTGAAGCTGCCGGTGCTTCTCCACATTTTTCCAGACGGCGGCCCGCTGCGGCAGGCCGTCCCCCTTGTCGTTGCTGGTGGGGGCCCGCCAGAAGTCGGGTTTGAGCCCGTTCTCCAGCAGGTGTTGTCCTTTCCATACATACGTTTTCAGGAAACCGCCCTCTTTGTCAAACAGGATAGTAAAATCCTCCCCTTCAACCCGGATTTCTTCCGCCTCTTCGGAGAGGGTCAGCGTACCTCCCGGCGCACCACCCGGGATGGCAGGTGAAGCACTGCCGACCGAGAGCCGGAACTGTTCTTTTGCCGCGATATGTCCCCGCTCAACGAGATCGGTTCCCGTTCGGGTGTGCGCATAAATATTCAGGAAATATTCGTTCTGCGGTTCAAAATCCGGATTCGCAAATGGAATCTTGACGGTCATCTGTTTGCCCGGGGCTACCGGCGATGGCAGGTCCAGGCTCCCCGATCTTGTGACCAGGCCATTTTCCAGGAGCTCCCAGCGAAAGTCGAACGCCGACGTCGAGGTAAACTGGTAAGTGTTTCGTATGGAGATGGCCCCGTTTTCGAGGTCTGCGGCATCAAACTTCAGGTACTGGTAGACCTTTTTGACCTCCCAGAGGGCCGGCGTCGGGGATCCGTCGGTAAAAAGCAGCCCGTTGAGGGCAAAATCGCCGTCGGAGGGCGTATCTTCCGGCCCGAAATCGCCACCGTAGGCCCAGTAGGTGGAGCCATCCGGGAGTTCCTCGAGAATACCCTGGTCACGCCAGTCCCAGATGAATCCGCCCTGCAGCTGGGGCTCGCTTTCGATCAGGTTCCAGTAATCCACCAGGTTGCCGGTACTGTTGCCCATGGAGTGGGAATACTCGCAGAGAATCATGGGACGAGCATCGCCTGAGTTTACAAATTCCTTCATCTCCGGGATACGGTGATACATCGGTACTACCAGGTCGGTGTAGTCATCTTTCCAGGCCTGCTCGTACTGCACCGGCCGGGTGCCGTCATGGTCGTGTATCCATTCATACGACTTGCGAAAATTCTCCCCGTGTCCCGCCTCATTACCGAGCGACCATATAATAACCGAGGGATGATTCCGGTCTCGCTCAACGACACCTTTAACCCGCTCCAGGTGGGCATGATACCATTCGGGGTCGCGGGCCAGGGTGGTGCTCATCCGGTACCCGTATTCCGGGGTGTCATACTCCCCCATGCCGTGTGCTTCAATATTCGCTTCATCCACGACGTAGAGACCGTACCGATCGCACAGTTCGTACCAGTAGGGATCGTTCGGGTAGTGACTGGTGCGTACCGCGTTGATGTTGAACTGTTTCATCTTGCGGATGTCGGCGATCATATCCTCCCGGTTGACGGTATGTCCTTTCACGGGATCGTGCTCGTGCCGGTTGACGCCTTTCAGCAGAACAGCCTTGCCGTTGACTTTCAGCTGTCCGCCCGTAATCTCCACCGTTCGGAAACCGACATGGTGCGAAACCCGTTCCTGCTGCTCATCGCCATTCCTGTATTCCAGCAGCAGGGTGTACAGGTTCGGTTTTTCCGCCGACCACCGTTTTACATTCTGTATTTCAGCCGAAAAGTTTAGAAATTCTGTATCGCCCGGGGCAACAGTGTAATTGCGTGAGCCTGTCGCAACGGGTTGTCCGCCGGTGTCCAGCAGTTCGTAGGTCAGCCGCCCGGTGCTCGTGTCCTCACCGCTGTTGTTCATGGCAACCTCCAGGCTGAATCGGCCGTGCCGGTAGCGGCTGTCGAGCCCGGCCGTTACGTGGTAATCTGCCAGGTTGAGGCGGGGAACGGAGTAGAGAAAGACATCCCGCTGAATCCCGCTCATCCGCCACATATCCTGATCCTCCAGGTAGCTGCCGTCCGACCAGCGGTAGACCTCAACAGAGAGGCTGTTTTCGCCCGGTTCCAGGTATTTGGTAATATCGAATTCGGCCGGTAGCTTGCTGTCCTGGGAATATCCCACTTTCTTCCCGTTCACCCAGACGTACATGGCGGAAGAAACACCGCCGAGATGAAGGATCACGTTGCGTCCCTCCCACTTCGACGGTACAAAGAAATCGGTTTTATAGGATCCCACCGGATTGTAGTGGTGGTGTATGTAGGGAGGATTCTTCTCGAACGGATAAGTGATATTGGTATAGAGCAGCGTGCCGTAACCCTGGGTCTGCCAGCTGCCGGGTACGGTAATCTCATCCCACCCGGAAACATCATAATGCTCCATGTAGAACCCAGCCGGGCGCTTGCCGGGATTACGACTCCATGCAAACTTCCACTGCCCGTTGAGTGAGCGGTAGAATCCGGATGTGCGGGAATCGCTTTGGATGGCCCTGTTCCTGTCGGCAAACGGGACTATATCCGGATGGGGAGCTCGTTCGTTGATGCCGACTACCGCCGGGTTTTCCCAGTCGGGCTGCGCCTTGACCATACCTGAAACGAAAAACGTTATGAGCAGTAATAGCAGTAACTTACGTAGAATCATGGGACAATTATTTTTGCTTGTAATGAACGTCCGGCAGTTCTTTCAGCAGGTCGGCGGCAGCTTCCGGCGTGATGTCGCGCTGCGAAGTGCCCAGCATTTCGTAACCAACCCGGAATTTCTTGACAGTGGCCGAGCGCAGCAGCGGGGGATAAAAGTGCATGTGAAAATGCCATTCAGGATACTCCCTCCCGTCGGTCGGGGCCGGGTGAAATCCCGCCGAATACGGAAACGATACCTTAAAGATGTTGTCATACTTGATCGTCAGGCGCCGGATGATCGAAGCGAGGGCATCCTTCTCTTTCCCGGTCAGATCGGTGAACCGGCTGAACGGGCGCTTGCTCAGCAGGAGCGTCTCGAAGGGCCAGAAAGCCCAGAACGGAATCAGGACGGCAAAATGTTCATTTTCAACAACAATACGTTTCCCCTCCTGCTGCTCCAGGGCCAGGTAATCCTGCAGGATCGTGCTGCCGTGTGAATCGTAATATTTTTTAAATTGCGCCAGTTCTTTGGTGGGCTCGTCCGGTATCGTCTGCTGGGCCCAGATCTGCCCATGGGGATGGGGATTGCTGCATCCCATGATCTCACCCTTGTTTTCGAATATCTGCACGTAGTTGATATAATCGCGGTTGCCGAGCCGGGTGTACTCATCCACCCAGAGATCCACAACCGCCCTGATTTGGTCGAGATCCATCTCGGGCAGCGTCAGATCGTGTCGCGGGGTGAAACAGATCACCCTGCAGATCCCCTTTTCCCCTTTGGCCACCAGCAGATCCTGCTTGTTGAAGCGTTCCGAAGGCGTGTCGGGCTTCAATGCACTGAAATCGTTGGTAAAGACAAACGTGCTTTCATATTCCGGGTTTTCAGCATCGCCGGCCCGTTCGTTGCCGGGACAGAGGTAGCAGTTGGGATCATACTTTTTCTTTTGATCCGTGGCCTTCTCCTCCTCTTTCCCCTGCCAGGGCCGTTTGGCGCGGTGGGGACTCACCTGGACCCACTCGCCGGTCAACGGGTTGAGCCTGCGGTGCGGGTGTTCTGAAAAATCGAGTGTCATAGTTGATACATTTTATGATTAATATGTGCATTACCCGGGAGTCAGGATGTGCCAACCCCGATGTATCCTATGCCCGGTTACCACTCCCTCCGGTCCATTCTTTTCCCGAATTTGTTACTAATTTATTTGTGCCGGTACGGTACGGCCCTAAACCGCTTTCCTCACCGATTTCGCAACCCGTAATCCGCTGGTTTAGCTATTTCATTCCTAAAATCAAGATAACTTACTGCGATCCATGGGACTATTCGATTCCGGAATTACTTCTTGTGATCATTGCGGGCCAGTGTTTCGTGGCTCATTGCCCTCGCCCCATCCCCTATGCTTGTGCTGTAGATGGAGATTTGGGTCTCCATTTCGTTTTGGTACCTCTCACTGATCTGTTTTGAAAAAGACTCCAGTGCCCTCTTCCTGACCAGGTTGATGGTACACCCGCCGAAACCGCCTCCCATCATGCGGGCCCCGACTACACCGTCAATATCCCGCGCCTCGTCTACCAGCAGGTCCAGTTCGCGGCAGCTGACTTCATACATGGTGCTGAGCCCGTGGTGCGATTCATACATCCGCTGCCCGAAGGCGTCGATGTCGCCCTCTTCCAGGTGGTGGCACGCCTGTTCCACCCGCGTATTCTCCTCAATCACATAACGACACCGCTTGTAGATCACCGGGTCCATTTCGTCCTTGTGGGCGTTCAGCATCTCCAGCGGCACGTCCCGCAGGCTATCGATCGATTCATCATACCGGGACAGGATCTCAACGCCCTCCTCACACTGGCGGCGGCGTACGTTGTATTCCGAGCCGGCCAGCTCCCTGCGGATCTGCGTGTCACACAGTACGATTTGAACATCGTCCTGTTTAAACGGGTAAAGCTCATACTCCAGCGAGCGGCAGTCCAGTTTAAGCGCGTGTCCGTCTTTACCATGGATATTCACAAACTGGTCCATGATACCGCACTGCACCCCCACAAACTCGTTTTCTGCTTTCTGTGCCAGCAGGGCCCGCTCCCGTTTCGGTATCTCGAGATTATAAATTTCGGCTAGACCGGTAATAATGCCTCCCTCCAGCGCGGCGGAGGACGAGAGTCCGGCCCCTATAGGAATATTGCCACCGAATACACAGTTGAATCCGCCGACCTCGTAGCCCGCCTGCTGCAGTTCCACCACAACCCCGAGGATATAGTCCGGCCACCCCTTGCCGGTTTTTGAGAACGGGTCATCCAGATTGAACTCGTGCGTCTCCTGTTTGTCGACCGCCTCCATATTGATAGCGTTATCATTATTGGCAGAAATAGCGACCGCGATCACCTTGTCGATCGCCGCGGGAAGCACAAACCCGTCGTTATAATCGGTGTGTTCGCCGATCAGGTTAACCCGTCCCGGGGAGGTGACCAGGGTAAAATCAGTGGCAAACCGGTTACTGAATTCGCCGGTGATATGTTCTAGTAATGAGTTCATCAGAAACAGTAACAGTATTAGATGGAATTTTTACCAAAACACCGCATAGAGCACGGCAACCAGCACAAGGATAACATATGCCCCGATATTGAACTTCGGGCTGGTTTTAAACATCTCTGCCGTAGTGTGAATCGCTTTCGGATCCTCGTCGTGGGGATTGGTTGTAAGGCTGACACCCACAATGATGGCGATGGTGGCAATCAGGGTATAGAACATCTGGTCGAGGAAAGGAAGCTGTACGGCCGGTGTTTTCAAGAACACCGCAATAACGATAGATCCAAGCACCCCGTAGATCGCACCTTTCGCTGTGGTTTTCTTCCAGAACAGTCCCATCAGGAACACCCCGAGGATCCCCGGGCTTACCATGCCGGTATACTCCTGGATATACTGAAACACCTGCGGAACGCTCTGCAGCTGCGGAGCCATCAATACTGCTACGACCAGTGCGATACCCGCGGTTATTCTTCCCATGTTTACGGTTTGACGGTCACTCGCTTCCGGGTTGATATAGGGAATATAGATATCCATCGTAAAAATCGTTGCCACAGAGTTGAGCATCGAAGCCATTGACGAAACGATGGCTGCTGCCAGTGCCGCTACGACCAGTCCCAAAAACCCCGGGGAGAGAAATACCCGCATCAGCCAGGGATAGGCATTATCGTACTGGATGCTCCCGTCTTCCCGGGAAAAAGCGTCAACCACCCCGGCGATTTGTGTGGTGCCTTCGGGCTGGGTATAGAGCACGTAGACGATAATTCCGGGAATTACCACGATCAGCGGGATGATGAGCTTCAGGAAACCGGCAAAGATGATGCCCTTCTGGGATTCCTTGAGGGACTTTGCCGCCAGTGTCCGTTGAATGATATACTGGTTAAATCCCCAGTAGTAGAGATTGGCCACCCATAACCCCCCGATCAGCACGGCAATACCCGGCAGGTTGTTGAATTCGGGATTCGACCGGTCCAGGATCATTGTGAATTTCTCTCCGGCCACTTCATAGATGTGGGCCAGACCGTTGAACAGGCCCCCTTCCGGGGTGACGTTGGTGAGACCCGCGATGGTCACTACAAATCCGCCGAGCACCAGCAGGGCGACCTGCAGGACATCGGTCCAGGCTACCGCGGCCAGGCCGCCGTAGAGCGAATAGGCAGCAGCAATGGCGGATAACCCAATAAGAGCATAGGTCATGAAACTGCCATCACCCGTGCCCATAATGGTATCGAGTGAAAGTGCTCCCAGGTATAGAACCGTGGTGAGGTTGACAAATACAAATAGTGCGATCCAGAATACCGCCAGTATCGTTTTGAGGGTGGTATTAAATCGCTGTTCGACAAATTCCGGGATCGTAAAAATTTTCTTTTCGATAAAGATCGGCAGGAAATATTTACCGACAATAATCAGGGTTACGGCAGCCATCCATTCGTAGGAGGCTATCGCCAGGCCGACGGCAAACCCGGAACCGGACATCCCGATGATCTGTTCCGCCGAAATATTAGCAGCAATCAGCGAGGCGCCAATCGCCCACCAGGGCAGCGCCTTGCCGGCCAGGAAGTAATCCTCGGCATTTTTCTGGTGCCCCTCCTTGTCCCGTGAAACCCATAAGCCAATAGCGATAATAACCGCGCAGTAGAGGATGAAAACTACATAATCCAGTGTGGTAAAACCCATAAAACAACTATTTGATATTATCGTTTAACGGATCTTTTCCCTACCCCAAAAGTCAAAAGCATCCATTTTATCCAGTGAAATTACCATCCATCTATTTATTGAATATGTGTGAAGTAACCAAATATTTATCCCCGGAAATTGGAGTACTCCATGAGTCCGCCATACGGCCGTTCCGGGCACCATTCGGGTACTGTGTTTGACGATGATATTCACCCAATGTTAACGATAACACACAAAGCAATCAATGCCAGTTGGACTCTTCTGCCGGCTGTGTGCGATTCATGCTTGCTGAACTTGACAGGGGGCCAAGACAAATACCCGGGAGTCCGGCTATCGCAACTGTTCCGGAAAATCGTAGGGATAGGTCATGTAATCGATCCCCTCGTGCAGATTCCCGTCGAAATCGAAGAAGGTGCTGTTCTCCCATGAGGACCCTTCTCCCCAGAGGTCTTTCATTCCCGAACTTATCCACGCGGGCTCCCAGTAAAATATGCCGGTCCCCCCTCCTGCTATTACTTTACTTGTAAGGTCGGTCATAAATTGCCGCTGTCCCGCCGGCGTGGCGGAATATGGTTCCAGGAGGCTCTCGTTACCCAGGATATTCCCGTATTGATCGGCATTATTGAGCGTCCAGGCATACGCGGTCTCCATGATCATGACCTCCCTGTTGTAGGAATTTCGAAAATCTGTAACAAACTGATCTATTTGATCTACAGTTACGGTTGACCATTTCGGGTAGTAGGAAAACCCAAGAATGTCAAAATCCCGGACTTCCCCTTTATTCGTCACCATGCGAAACCACCGATCAACGTTTTCGGGTTGTGCCACATGCAGTATAATCTTGATCTTTTTCCCGGTTCTCCCCGAGACCTCCCTAACGGCCCTGATGCCGCTGTTAATCACCCTTCCAAGCGGGTACCAACTATCTTCTTTGCAGACTTCCAGGTCAGGGAATGACGGGGGGACATCGCTGTAGAGCATTCCGCAGTTGATTTCGTTCCCGACCTGGACCATCTCTGGGAGCAGGTCCTGTTCCGCGAGGTGATAGAGTGTTCGCCGGGTGTACTGGTAAACGGAATCGACAAGGGTCTTCAGGCTGGTGATATCCTGCCAGGCCTCCGGTACCCGCTGTTCGTTCGGGTCGGCCCAAATATCGGAGTAGTGAAAATCGAGGACAACCATCATGCCCTGCTCTTTGGTCCTCCGAATGCTCTCCGTCACGTCATGCAGACCGCTATAGAGCGGTTTGTCCTGAGTTTCATAAGCCTCCGTCCTGACCCATTCCGGGTCGTGCCACAACCGCAGCCTTACCGTGTTGGTCCCATGTTCCCTAAATATCCGGTATGGGTTCTCCACGCGCCCGGAATCCCGGTAGGTTCCGCCGTGATCCAGCACCTGATTTACATAAGAGAGATCTGCACCCATGATATATGTACCCGGGTCATACCCCACATTACGGCCCGATTGATCCTGCTTCTGAAGTAAGACCGGGTACGGCACCTGTCCCCGGAGTTCTCCCCACGGGAAGATCAGTAAGAGACAGCAACAAAGTGCTTCAGGGCTAAAGGATTTCACTTGAATTCAACGATTAAGTTTATTCTTTTCCTTGCCAGATAAAGAATGGTAACGTACTGCATAAAAAACGGTTACGTTATTTAAATACATTCTTTCTAGATCTCGCATCCGCACGATTCTCTGATCACAAGGTCCGTTTTTACCTCGATATTCTCCACCGGCTCCTGTTCCTTTTCTATGGTGTTGATCAGTTTTTCCGCTCCCTTTTTACCTACTTCATAGGCCGGCTGATGGATAGTGGTGAGCGGCGGATTCACAAGCTCGGAACGCACCTCGTCGGTAAATCCGACCAGTGCGATATCGCCCGGGATTTCCAGTCCCCGCTCGTTGATCGCTTCCATCGCACCAAATGCCACGGGATCGTTTACGGCGACCACCGCACGAGGGCGCTTCGCTTTTGGCAGCTGCAGCAGTTTTGTCATCGCCTTGCGTGCCCCGCTCTCCTGGAACCCACTTTCGACGATCCACCGGGGATCCACCCGGATACCGGCCTCCTCCATCGCCTCCAGGTAGCCCCGGCACCGTTTTTTCCCGATCGATACTTCCGTCGGGCCGCTCAGGTGTGCGATCTTTTTGTACCCGTGATCAATGAGATGCCGGGTAATCAGTTTCGAGCTCTCCCGGTCATTCACACTTACGCAACTGGCACCGATACCTTCAATACAGCGATCAAAGAAGACGATCCGGGTCCCGGATTCAATAACCTGTTCATAAAAAGAGTAATTTTCGAGGGTTTGGCAGGAGGAGATCAGTACTCCGTCCACCCGTTTTGCGCGCAAGGTATCGATGGCATCTTTTTCACGCCGGAACTGCTCGGCGGAATGGGTCAAAATGAGGTGGTAATTGGAGCTGTAGGACACCTCCTCGATCCCGCGCACCACTTCCGGGAAGAAAGCGTGGGAAATTTCGGGGATCACCACCCCGATGGTGTAGGTTTTTTTTGAGACGAGGCTTTTTGCGACGTGATTGGGGGTGTAGCCCATACTGCGCGCCTTCTCAAGGACCCTGCCTCGCGTGTCCTCATCCACATTAGGCTTGTTGTTAATGGCTCTTGAAACCGTCATGGCCGAAACGCCCAGCGCATCGGCGATCTCTTTCAGCGTTACTTGCGTACTCAAAATTTACCTGATTTGTTATGCTCTGACCTCCACGTATGCAACCAAAAAAGCAATTAATTTTCAATAAAGGAAACCGAATGCAAAACACCCCGAATGTTTCCGTAACCCGGTACCGCTTTCTACCGATTTGAGACCCGTACCCCCGTTTCATCGCCATGAAAATGAAATACCTGCAGCGAATCACTGTTATTGGCCACCACAAGCGCTTTCCCTGTTTTCATGTCGATTAGTTGCATGCTTGTGGCATGACCGGGTGTCAAAAATCCACTGTTAAAGGGGGAAACCGCATTAAATGATCCGGTACCATTCCCCAGCAATATCATGCCGTTGCCGGCATCGTTCCGTGCAGTCTGCGGTTCCGTATTGTACATATTTCCGGAAAAAACCAGGTCCGTATTTCCGTCGTTATCCACATCTCGGGTGATAATGGAGTTTACCGAGGATATCTGTGACTCGTTTGGCAGCGGGGTGAATGAAAAATCTTCCCCGCCCCGGTTCTCCAGCACCATGTGGGCAAACGTGTCGACCTGAAGGTGTTTGGCATCCTCGAATGCCGCGGTTCCGACCACCTCTTCCACGGTAGCTTCCGAGAACTGCCGGTAGGTTTTAAATTTCTTGTTTATCCCGGGAATCTTCATTCCGAGTTTGGCCTTGCCGTAGTATGGGTAGTGTTCCCCGTCCCGGTGAACGGCAAAAAGAAGATCGAGGGTTTGGTTCCGATCAAAGTCTGAGGCAAACAGTTCGAATTTTCGATCATCGCCGGTAACATACCCGTAATTCAGTCCGAGATTTCCGGCGATGTAGTCGGGATCGCCGTCTCTGTCAACATCCTGCTCGGCGAGGCTGAACCACCATCCCTTCGGGAGCGATTGCCGAAGCGATTCCGAGACTTCAAATTGCCCGTTTTTCTGCCTGAAAAACTGAACCGGCATCCACTCCCCGGTAATCACCAGGTCGAGTTGCCCATCGCCGTTATAGTCGCTCCATACCGCATCGGTGACCATTCCGGGTGCGGTAAGCCCGGGCGCAATTTCAGGCGTAACGTCGGTAAACTGCCCCCCGTCGTTTTGCAGGATATAGCTGCGGGCCGCCTCGGGATAGCGACGCGGAACCACCCGCCCGCAAACAAAAAGATCGAGATCCCCGTCCTTGTCGTAATCACCGGGTTCCACGCAGGAACTACTGGTCTGTATTGGGGGCAGTGAAGAACTGCTGTTGACAAAAACCCCTCCACCCCGGTTGATGTAGAGCCGATCCTGGTACATCGTTGAAGCGGGCGAAAATTCATATCCCCCGCTGCTGACATACAGATCCTGGTCTCCGTCACCGTCGGCATCAAAAAATTCCGCCCCGACATCCTCGTACCTGCTGTCCGCGTTCCACGGCTCCGGAGACTCCTGTTTGACAAAGCGCCCCTCTTCGCTCTGAATAAAAATTGAGCCCGGTTGTCCGCTTGAACCGCCAACGTAGAGGTCGGTCAGTCCATCCCCGTTGAGGTCTGCCGCTGCCAGCGGGGGACCAAGACGCGAGAATTGATACGGGAGTAGTCCCTGGGTATTGTAATCGTTGTACTCATTTTCGCGGTGCAGGTAGGGGATATCCAGGGAATCGGTCACCTCTTCGACCAGCTTATTGCCGCTGTTTTCGCGATAGAACGTGTCCCGCACCCGTTGAGCCTCGCTGTAATCGAGAGTCACCTGTAGATCGGCCGACAAATTGTGGAGAACCTGGGCTTTACCGTCCGGCCAGATAACCTCGAGGCTGTCGACGGTGTCATAGTTACCCAGCCCGAAATGCAAGCGCAGGTCGGTGCCCGACTGGTACCCGCGGTAGGGCGAGAGGTACTGAAACTGTTGCTGTTCCCCGGTCACCACCCTTACCCTGCTGCCGATACCGTCGGGATTCTGCGGGCTTCCCCGGAGTTTCAATGTGAGATAATGGTGCCGGCGGAGGGTATCTGACTCATTCCGGTAAATCGAGGCCCGTGCGTTAATATTGTTGATCACAATATCCAGGTCGCCGTCATTGTCAAGATCCCCGTGAGAAGCACCGAATGAGTAGGTGGGTTCCGTAAAATTCCAGTCGGCTGTTTTGTTGGAAAAGGTGTGATCGCCCCTGTTTTTGAACAGGTAGTTCGACACCTTGATACTGTCAAGCTCCTCCAGTATCGCCATCTTTCGCTGATGGCGGACCTTAGGAGTACCGAACTGCCCGGCCTGGTTCATTTCGGTGAGGTAGTCGTAATTGTTAATCGCCTTTGGGAACCCGTTGGTTATTAACAGGTCTTTGAGCCCGTCATTATCATAATCCCCGAACAGGGCACTCCAGCTCCAGTCGGTATATGCCACCCCGGCCATCCGACCGACTTCACTGAATATGACGTTTCCGTTCCGGTCGATCCCGTTGCTGAGCTGCAGCGTGTTTATAGAGTACTGGTAATAAAATCCTTTCTCCCTCATCTCCCGGTAGTGGGTGTATGTGATACCGCCGCTCATACGTTTACGTTCGTTGAGATTTTCCGGCATCATATCCACCTGGGAGATATCGGGCCAGCCGTCATTGTTAAAATCTGCTACGTCCACGCCCATCCCCGCAAAGCTGGTGTGTTTCAGGAATTCATCGGTCTTATCCGAAAAGGTTCCGTCCCCGTTGTTGATATAAAGTATGTCGTCCGGCAGGATATCGTTGGATACGTAAATATCGGGCCAGCCGTCCCGATTGAAGTCGGAGACGGCCACACCAAGCCCGAACCCCTCTTCCCGAGAAAGTCCTGCCTGCCGGGTCACGCGGGTAAAAGTTCCGCCGTCGTTGCGATAGAGCTCATCAAAGCTGGTATCGGTCAGTCCAAAAAGCACGCTGGGGGCCCGGGTACCCATATTGCGGGCAAATGACCCCGGCGAATGATTCAGCAGAAACAGATCCAGGTCGCCGTCCCGGTCATAGTCAAGGAAAGCCGAGTGGGTGGTAAAGCCGGTGTAATCCAGGTTATACTCGGCGGCGGATTCCGTAAACGTGGTATCCCCGTTGTTCACAAACAGCAGGTTTGCCCGGGATTCGGGCGGAGCCTGTTCTGTGGATACCGCAGACACATAGATATCGAGGTAGCCGTCCGCATTGATATCCACCATCGAGACCCCGGAGGTCCACCGGTCGGTGGCCACCCCCGCTTTTTCGGTCACATCCTCAAACTGCATCTCTCCCCTGTTCAGGTACAACCGGCTGGAAACCATATTACCCGTTACATAGAGATCCGGCAGGCCGTCATTATTGACATCACCTATCGCCACCCCGCCGCCGTTGAACATGAACGGGTAGTTCTGGATATTCAGGGAGTCGGATGAAGTAATCCGGTTATTGAAATCCACGCCCGTATCCAGCGGGTCCAGCTTGGTGAAGAGAGGCTGCTCCCCGTTTTCCAACAGCGCGCAGCCGGATACTAACAGTAAAAGAAAAGCGGCTATCGCCAGCAGGTTACACTTGCAGGTCATGGTTACAGCCTGAATTGAGGTTGATAACTGGTTTTTTGACATTATAAATGTTTCGGACGATTTGTGATGATTGTTCTACTGCAAACAAAGTAGTTGAGGGACAACACAGGGTGCTGTTTACCGGCGAAGCTTCCCCTCTTGTACCACCGGCAGGACCCATTTTTTTCAGTTTTCATCTTTATTAAGCTGAATGAAGCCGTTATTAAAACCGTGATGGTGTACGATCCCTTCTTACCTTTTCCCCAATCGGAGCACGGGATTGCCGAGAGGCCGTATCACTCTTTTAGCCTTCCAGTTTTGGCAACGCACCGCACTGGTTACAATGTACATAAATGATTCCTTCCGTTCTTCCACGGATATCACGGTGGTCGCCCGTTATTTGGTTCCCTGATCTTTCACGATTTCGAGGCTGATTGTGCCATCCAGTGGCACCCGCTCCGACGACCCGTCATACCAGTTCACGTGAACAGCGACCGGTGATTTACCGGGTTCTGTACCGAGCACACTGGTGTAGCTGTGCTGAGAGCGGTAGCCAGATCCCCCCTGAACCTCCCTGGCCGGCCCGAGACTGCCATCTTCATAGGCGATGCGCAGCGATGAACCGACGGCATCGGTGTTGCTGTTTGCCCCCATCAACCGTATTGCAATTCCCCTGCGAGCGGATCGGTTCAAATACAATTTGGTTTCGCCGCCGTTCTGAGCTACCACCAGGTCTGCTTTACCGTCATTATTTATATCGGAAACGGCGGCGCCCCGCTGCTCACCATACATGGTTATTCCACTTTGCTGCCCTTTCATCACCCGGAAACGGCCGGTACCCTCCCCGAGTAACATCACGCCACGTCCGGCATCGATTCGGGGAATGCGTTCCGGCAGATCAAAAAGGTTTTGGCTCAGAAACAGGTCTTCATTTCCGTCATTATCGAAATCGGCAATCGCGGGATGAAAGGCTGCCGAAAACTGGGCATACGGGGGCAGTGGTACCGGTTGAAATCCGTTCTCCTTGTTTAAAAATACCATGTGCTGCAGTGTATTGATCGCTTTCGAGGGGATGATGCTCGCATCCTGCCTGAAGATCTGATCAACTGTTATACGGGAGAAGTCGGCATGAGACTGAACCGTGCGCAGCAGGCCGGGAACCGAATCAAACGAGTAAAGTCGCCGACGCGGAACGTACCCCTCCAGTTTGGGATCGTAATAGGAATCAACGATCTCGAGGCGGCCGTCAATATTGATATCGCTGTAGAACAGTTTCAGCGGTTTATCGGGGGATTGCAGCTGGTAGATGCTGTTTTTCCCGATGTTGGTGGCGACAATATCGGGGCGGCCGTCGGAATTGAAGTCACCGGTCGCAATACCGTTCCACCATCCCCTGGATGCTGCCAGTCCAAACCGTTCACTAACATCCCGGAACTGCCCGTTTTCATTTTGCAGTAGCAGAAGTGAATCCCACTGCCGGCACACCAGCAGGTCGGGATCTCCGTCGCTGTCAAAATCCGAAAATACCGCCCCGCTTACCAGTCCAATGTCGGTAAGGGTTCGCGCATTGGTTTGATCCAGCCTGAACCGTCCGTTTTCATTGATGAACAACCTGGAACTGGCATCCTCCGGGAATTTTGCCGGTTTGAAACTGCCGCCTACAAACAAGTCAAGGTCGCCGTCGGCATCGTAGTCGGCAGCAGCTACAGGTCCGGTTGTAGAGGAAATACCCGGTATCTTTCCCGCTTGCCGGGTTTGTTCCCCGTCAACCATGAAGTGCAAGGCCGATGGAGTACCGGGATCCCCCGTTTCAAAGTTGGCCCGCCCCATGATCAGGGTCGTTTGGCCGGATGCTCTCCACCCGAGCGCCATTGTTTGGTCGGCTTGTGCTTCCTCTTCGAACGCTGAAAGGTTCAGCCGTGCAAACCTGCCCCGGCCGTCATTCTCAAAAAGGGCGGTTTCGGAACCTTTCCCCGCGGGTATCACGAGGTCGTCATCATCATCTCCGTCAAGATCGATCCAGGAAATCCCCGGGCCCTGCTCGCTCAGCTTGGCCGGCAGCAGTGGTTGTATGTTGGTATCGGTGTATGGATCTTCCGTGTAACCATGGCCCAGACGATCGGAGATATCCCTGAAAAGTGGAGACTCTTCTTTCGCCGTCTCCGCCTTGTTCGAAGGGAGGGCTACGCCCCCGGGGTTCGAGGGGTTTCGGACCTCATAAATACGATTTGCCCGGACACTGTCTATGATACTCCGGTTCCCGTCCGGCCAGGTTACGGTGACTGTGTGATTGGGCTGTTCCGTATCCGCGGCAAAATAGGCCGTGTTGTCGGACCCGGATACGTAGGTTCCCCCGGCAGCGACCTCTTCGGTCTGGGGTACGCCGGCTCCCTCGAGCGTAATCCTGGCGCCTACAGCACGGGTATTGGGTGAATTGCCCGTGAGTCTGACGGCAATACGGGCCCGGGTGGTCCGGTTTTCGTAAAGCAGCACCTGCCGGTTCAGCCTGTTGATCGCCAGGTCGGGATCGCCGTCGTTGTCAAAGTCTGCCACGGCAAGACCGTGTGAAATATCCTGCTCCCCGAATCCCCATTCCCCGCTCTTGTCAGTAAAGGTCAGGTCACGGTTGTTGCGATAGATCTTGTTGGACAGTTCCAGCGGAGGGTACGACAACAGCTGTTTCCCGTCCATCTCTGCCCCACCGCCCTGTTCCAGTTCAAGCTGGGTATCCATATCCTGGTAGTCGTAGGCATGTCCCGTTGTGATGACCAGGTCCTCATACCCATCCAGGTCAACGTCCATGAAGTTGGTGGCCCAGGACCATTCCGAGGCGTGAAGGCGGCTGTAATAGGAGATCTCGGCAAAGGTGTGGTCGCCCCTGTTGAGATACATCGAATTTCGGTTGTATTGCGGGACCTCGTCGGCCAGATCCATCTCCTCGGAGAGTTGCTGCAGCCGCAGTTGGTGATCGGCACTCAGCATTTCGGTCACAAAAAAGTCGGTTGTACCATCGCGATTTATATCCGAAAAGTCGACGCCCATGGCCGAAAGACTCATACTCCGTATCATATCGCGGGATGCCAGCGCAAAGACCCCGTCTCCCCGGTTGATCCAGAATCGATCGGGGGTCCAAAAGTCGTTGGCCACATACAGGTCGGGCAGCCGGTCCCCGTTAATGTCGTGGAAACTGGCTGTTAATCCCCAATCGCGCTGAAGTCCCATGGGACGACCGTCACGATCCAGGAAACGGTGTTGGGTGTTTTTCACTTTCTGGAATCGCCCGCTGCCGTCATTCAGGTAGAGTTCGTCACGCGCTCCATACTCATTCCGGTATGCGCGATCTTCCGCCTGAATGATTCCGAAATATTGATCGTACGGGGGGATAATGACCGTAGAGTCTCCCTGTTTTTTCACCGTGTTTGAAGGGGCCAGTTCACCAGGAGAAAAGATATCGCGAGCTGATTTTCGTTTATAATTGGTGATATACAGGTCAAGGTCCCCGTCCCGGTCGATATCTGCCAAGGCCATAGTATTGCTGCCTACTGATCTTCCCAGTCCACTGTTCTCCTTCAACTGAAAGCGCCCGGCGCCGTCATTTAGATATAGTTCATTACCAGCGGTCAGTGAAGTCACCAGCAGATCGGGGTCAGTATCGCCGTCTACATCGGCGAATACCACTCCCGTTGAATTGTAGCCTTCATGAGCCACTCCCGCTTCGGCAGTAATGTCCTCGAAGGTCCATTTCCCGGTATTTCGGTATAGTTTA
>JAWVZC010000040.1:0-17631 GCA_033722415.1 Balneolaceae bacterium
AGATGAAGAGGCAGAAGAGGATGAGGTAACAGTCTAACTCAGGAATCCTTGACATATCGAAAAAAATGCGTGCTTTACGGCACGCATTTTTTATTTAAAGAAACTTCACATACGTG
Source organism: Balneolaceae bacterium (assembly GCA_033722415.1). Lineage (GTDB taxonomy): Bacteria > Bacteroidota > Rhodothermia > Balneolales > Balneolaceae > JAMQKA01. The sequence continues at coordinate 117 of JAWVZC010000040.1, forward strand.
CGATTTTCTGAATTCAAAGCATCCGACCACGCCCGATCCCCCCACTTGCTTCTGCTTGGACATCCTGTTTCCCAGAGTCTGTCGCCGCTGATGCACAATACCGCCGCCGATCACCACGGGTTCGACCTGCGCTATTATGCGGTGGATCTGCAGCCTGATGAGTTTGGGAATATTGCGGCCCATTTCAATCAAGATCTCTTTAAGGGCACAAACATAACGGTTCCCTACAAAGAGATGCTGATGGATTACGTGGATGAAATTGAACCGTCGGCCGGGAATATCGGGGCCATTAATACGATTTACAAGCGAAATGGTTTATTGGTCGGGGCCAATACCGACTTTTACGGATTCCTGAAGCCGCTCGAACCGCACGAAGATGATATAACGGGAATGCGAGCTATCGTCTTTGGGACGGGGGGAGCCTCAAAAGCAGTGGTGGCGGGACTCTTTGACGTGGGGATGGAGGAGATTGTAATGGTATCGCGCTCTCCCGGCAGGCGGGGGGCATCCCCGAACATAGAGTCGGTGCGTGTTGTGGGGTACAGTGAATGGACCGCTTACACGGATGAGGCGGCTCTGGTGGTAAACACCACACCGTTGGGCATGGAACCGGATACGGCGAGTTCGCCGGTACGAGACCAGGAGGCAGAATTTCTGGCCGATAAAATCTGTTACGATATCGTTTACAAACCGGAACGGACGAGATTTCTGCGGATAGCGGAACGGGCCGGTGCCAAAACGATCGGCGGGCTTGATATGTTGATCTATCAGGGCAGCGAATCGTTTAAACTGTGGACCGGTAAATCATTTCCCATTAACAAGGTGAGACACACCCTGCATGAGTACCTTCGCAAACAACATTGAATGCCTGGAACCCGGAATCATTAACAACTGTACAGGCTTTGAAGCCTGGTTTACGCTGAAAAATGCTTCGCAACTAAACCGCAACGAGGAAATTCCGGGGTTAAACCTGGGATTTAATACGAAATCGGGGCGAAATCAGGTATTAGCCAATCGCGATCTGCTTTTTACCACACTCGACATTGATCCCGACTGGGTGGCCCTGGCTGACCAGGTGCACGGCACACGAGTAGTCCAGGTGACCACCGGCGGAGTGTACCCGGAAATCGACGGATTGATTACCGCGGTACCGGGTTTGGCCCTGGGAATCCAGGTGGCGGATTGTGCCGCCGTACTGCTGGCTGACCCGGTTGCCCAAATCGCCGGAGCGGTGCATGCAGGCTGGCGTGGGGCAGCCGGTAACATACTTGGAAATGCCCTGGAAATGTTCGAAGATGCCGGAAGTGATCCATCCGAGCTCGCGGCTTGGATTAGTCCCTGTATTTGCCGGGACCATTTTGAAGTGGGGGAGGAGGTAGCCGAGCAGTTTCCGGATGAATTTGTCGATCGCGTTCATTTCGACAAACCACACGTGAATCTGAAGGCGTACCTGTTCCACCAGCTGAGATCGGGGGGAGTGCTGGAAAAAAATATCGAGGCAAGTACCGGGTGTACAATCGGGGACGCCGATTCCTACTACTCCCACAGGAGGGAAAACGGCAGGACGGGGCGCATGATGGGAATCATACGGATATCAGGGTAGAGGGGACAGACCATGAGAGTCAGCTACGCACCGGGATACAACGCCCCGATTCCCAGGGGTCACATCTTTCCAATGGGGAAGTTTAACGGCCTGCACCGATATTTGCTGGAACAGGGGATAATCCGGGAGTATGAGGTCGTGGAACCGGGCATGGTGGATATGGTTCACCTGCTTACCGTGCACACGTCCGGGTATGCCGAGGGGGTCATGAACGGTACACTTGACAAGAGAGCCGTACGGCGGCTGGGTCTGCCCTGGAGCTGTGGTCTTGCTGTGCGTTCCCGACTGGCAGTACAGGGTACGATAAACGCTGCATTGATGGCACTGCAGGATGGAATGGCCGGTAATCTTGCCGGCGGAACTCACCACGCCATGCCCGGTTACGGGGAAGGATTTTGCGTGTTCAATGATGTGGCTGTCGCCATCAAGGTTTTACAACAAAGCATGTGGGCCCGCAGGATACTTGTACTCGATTGCGATGTTCACCAGGGTAACGGCACGGCTGCAATATTTTCCGGTAATCCCGATGTATTCACATTTTCCATCCACGGTGAAAAAAACTACCCGTTCAAAAAGCCCCCCTCAACACTGGATATCGGGCTGCCGGACAGGACCGGTGATCGCAGATATCTCCAGGCGTTAGGTGATGCCCTCGATACCATCTTTGATCGATTCAACCCCGACCTGGTGTTTTACCTGGGTGGCATAGATCCGCTGGCAACGGACCATTTCGGGCGGTTGTCACTTACCCTCAAGGGGCTTGAAGAGAGAGACCGTATGGTTATGGAACGGGTTATCGAACATGATAAACCTCTTGTTCTTACGTTATCCGGGGGATATGCCCCCACATTAAGGGAAACAGTTGAGGCACATGCCGTTATGTACAAAGCAGCACGGCAGCTTGAATGCCGCTATAATTAAATGGCCGGTTCATTCTTATTTTCAAATCATTTTCTCTATCTTCCAACGCTTTTTAACCAGTAAATTGGATTGTGCAGCATCAAAAGCTCGTCATACTTGGTTCTACCGGCTCAATCGGTGAGCAGGCCCTGGAAATCGTAAGGGAACACCCGGACCGGTTCGAGATCCTGGCACTCTCATGCAACAGCAACTGGGAAGCCCTGGCCCGGCAGATAAACGAGTTTCGCCCGAAGCGGGCACTGCTCTGCAGCGAAGAGTTTCGAAATGAGCTTGAAACGGCGGTAAGTCACGATGATACCGATTTTATGTACGGTTCCGATCAGCTTGTAGAGCTGGCGAAGTCTCCTGATGCAGATACCGTGCTGAACAGCCTGGTGGGTTTCGTTGGCTTTAAACCTACAGTCGAAGCCTTGAAAAACGGGAAAAAAGTGGCACTCGCCAACAAGGAGTCGCTCGTTGTCGGCGGGCAGATTATAAACAAAATTCTGGATAACAGCCCGGGGCAATTGATACCGGTGGACTCCGAACACAGTGCCATGCTTCAGTGCCTGGTGGGGGAACCGAATGACAAAATTGAAAAACTGCTGATTACAGCCAGCGGGGGACCCTTCCGGACCTGGAGCCGCGAGCAGATGGAACACATTACAGTGGAAGACGCCCTGAACCATCCCAACTGGTCGATGGGTGCCAAGATAACGATCGACTCGGCCACAATGATGAACAAGGGACTCGAGATTATTGAAGCCCATTGGTTGTTCGATCTTCCGGTTGAAAAGATTGATGCGGTAGTGCACCCGCAAAGTATCATTCATTCAATAATTACGTTTGTGGACGGATCCAGCAAGGCGCAGCTCGGGCCTCCCAACATGAAAGTTCCCATCCTGTATGCGCTAACCTACCCCGACCGGCTGTCGCTGGAAGTGCCGCGGATGGACTGGGAAAAAGCCTTCAGCTTAACATTCGAACCGGTAGACTACGATCGGTTCCCATGTATGAGGCTGGCCCTGAAGGCGCTGGAGCGGGAGGGAGCGGCCCCGGCCATCCTGAACGCGGCGAATGAGATCGCTGTTGAACGCTTTCTGGATAAAGAAATTTCGTATATTCAAATCCCGCAGATAATTGAAACGGCATTGGATACGTTGGATCCTGATATCGATCTAACGATCAGTACTCTTACTGAGATCGACCGGGAAACGCGAAGAATAGCAGCAAAGAGTTAAACAGATAGATATTACATGGAATGGCTTATTGAGTTACTGTCAACGCTGGGCATATTTGCCCTGGCACTAATTATCATGGTGTTTTTCCATGAACTCGGGCATTTTCTTGCCGCAAAGTTGTTTGGAATGCGAGTAGAGCGCTTTTCCGTAGGGTTTCCACCGCGCATCTGGGGCATTCAAAAAGGGGAAACCGACTACTGTATCGGGGCCACACCCTTGGGCGGCTATGTCAAAATATCCGGTATGATCGACGAGAGCATGGATACCGAGCATCTCGATGAAGAACCCAAGCCGTGGGAATACCGGAGCAAACCGGTGTGGCAGCGAATGATCGTAATAACGGCGGGCGTCATTTTCAATATGATCCTTGCTGTTATGATTTATGCAGGGATCGCATTTTCATATGGTGAATCCAATATCCTCATCGACAGTCTGGATGGGTTGTATATCCCGCAGGAATCGGTGGCTGCAGCGGCCGGTTTTCAGACCGGAGATCGCATTATCGAGGTCAACGGGCAGCAAGTGCGCTATTTTAAAGATCTCGTGGCTCCCTCGCAGATCCTGGATGAAAATTTAAGCTATACTGTTCTCAGAAACGGGCGTGAAGTTACCATTCCGGTGGCGGACAGCCTGCTGGATCGCATCAACAGGGAGGGGTTTATCGACCCTACACTGGCCTTGCCCAGCCAGGTCAACCAGGTGCAGGAGGGGAGTCCCGCCGATACAGCAGGCATGCAGCCCGGCGACCGGATTGTCAGTGTGAACGGCGATTCGGTAAGTTACTGGATTCAGCTGGTAGAACATATCCAGGCCGCCGAAGGTCCGCTGCAGCTGACCGTACTCAGGGAGGGGAATCCCGTGGATATTTCGGTGACACCCAATGAACAAAATATTATCGGTATCAGTGCCCCCACCGGGTACGATGTGTTTGAAGTTGAACATGTTCGATACGGCCTGTTCGGGTCGGTAGCCAAGGGGGTTGACCGTACCGGGGAGACCCTGAACGGCATCATACAGGGGTTCAGCAAGATGTTCTCCGGGTCTATTTCGGTCCGCGAAAACCTGGGAGGACCGGTGGCGATTGCCAATGTTACCAAGCAGGCTACCGATACCGGCGGAGCGCTGGGATTCTGGCAGATCACCGCATTTCTGAGCGTAACCCTGGCCATTATGAACATCCTGCCGATACCGGTTCTTGACGGCGGCCATCTCATGTTCCTGATTTACGAGGGGATCACGCGTCGCGAACCCTCCGCCAAAGTCCGCATGGCGTTGCAGCAGATCGGATTCATTCTTATTATCGCTCTGTTTATATTCGTTACGTTTAATGACATAATCAGGCAATTTGGTGGATAACTACTGATGTTTGCCAGGGAAGGATTTACTACCATAGCGCTCGTAACTGTTCTTGCTCTCGCTGTAAGTGGTGCGGCATCCTTTCTTGATCACTGGACCTCCTATCTGATTTACGCGTTAATGGCCATACTGGTAGGGCTGATACTTAACTTTTTTCGTGATCCCGACCGCGATATACCGGATGACGAGGATCTGGTACTTGCCCCTGCCGACGGCAAAGTCGTGTTGGTAAACGAAGTGGAGGAGCAGGTCTACATGAAACGGAAGGCGATCCAGATCAGCATCTTTCTGTCCGTACTGGATGTACATGTAAATCGTAACCCTGTATCGGGTATACTGGAATACCTGAAATATCACCCCGGGGTGTACCTGATGGCCTGGGATCATGAAGCCTCCGAACTCAACGAACGCGCCGATTTTGGGGTTCGGCATCCTTCGGGGATAAAGCTGTTTTACCGCCAGATTACCGGGTTTCTGGCACGCCGTGTCGTATACCATGTTTCCGAAAATGATCAGTTGCAGGCGGGCAGGCGTTTTGGAATGATGAAGTTCGGCTCCAGAATGGATATACTTGTGCCGACCGATACAGAACTGCTCGTGGAAGAGGGGGACAGGACAACGGCCGGCGAAACCGTATTGGGACGACTTAGAACCGATACGGCTTCCGCTGATCCTGCTATCGCCGATACTACGGAAGCAGCACTGTCCGGAGAATGAACCGGTTCGGTTTCCATAGGCACGAACTATCCATACCGGACGGCGATAATGAATACCATGTTAACCTGATGCCGGGACCCCGGGATTCCGATTTATGAAATATCCAATCCAAAAGTGGAAACGGTACCGAAAACGTCGTCGTGAAAACAAGCAGACGAGCAAACGAAAACCGATACCCCGCATTGCCGTCCCCAGCTTTTTCACGCTGATGAACCTGTTTTGCGGGTTTTTGTCGATTATCAGCATTTCGGAGGGGAGCCTGTACTTCGGTGCCTGGCTCATCGTTTTCGCCGGTTTGTTTGACGCGCTGGACGGTTTCATGGCGCGGTTGTCCAATGCCACCAGCCAGTTTGGAATTGAGCTGGATTCCATCAGTGATGTGGTTTCATTCGGCGTAGCTCCGGGATTCTTGCTCTATAATTTCGGGCTGAACGAGCTTCCTTTTGTCGGCATCATACTCAGTGCCCTTCCCCCGCTTTGCGGCGCCGTTCGGCTGGCCCGGTTTAATGTGGATGCCCAGGAGGGGCGAACCGATTTTTTTAAAGGGCTGCCCACGCCGGCTCAGGCGCTTATGCTTGCTGCCTTCTACCTCACCTTTTTTGACAGGCCTGAGCTGTTTGAAGGGTTCCAAAACGGCATCAACGCCGTGTTGATCCCGGTCATCGTGCTGTTATCATTTCTGATGGTCAGCACCATTCCGTTCGACAAGATGCCCAGCTTCGACCGTGCCTCCATCCGCAAGTATAAGGGGCGCATTTTCCTGTTCCTCTTTTACGGTATCCTGATTGTTATATTCCAGGAGATCGGGCTGATGATCGTATTTACCGCCTTCATCCTCAAGGGCCTCATCGTGGGGGGTATTACATTCTGGCACGAGGCATTCGGGGAGGAGCTTTAGCCCGGCTTTCTCAACAAGATTTTTTTACAGCCTGTATTGATAATGTTGCAGCAAAAATGGAATAAGTTTTTGTCATTTAGAAAGGTACAGGAATATATCAATAAACTTGTGAGATATCCGGGTTAGCCTGCATTTCTCAAAAGTAATACTCCATACCGATGGAATGGGCCGTACCGAAACCGGTTTCAAATGGAATCAGGCTGTAGTTGAAACTGATCGACTGGGTATCCACACCAATCCCCAGCCCGAATTTTCGATCGGTTCGGCCGGTTTTGTATCCCCCCCGGATATCCACCAGCCCCGCCACATTAACCGATAATCCGAGATTGAAGCTATTCTCGTCAGCGGTACCCGTTTCCTCTTCAAAGAGACTAATGTAATCTGCATATATACTGATCAGCATGGGAAGGTCCCGGTTTTTCGGCGGGGTAAATTCAAAGAGTTCGGCAGCCACTCCTGCGCGAAGGTTGGACGGCAGTTCGGTCGGTTCGTCACGCAGCTCATTCATCTTGCCCAGGCTTAGCAGTGAGACTCCGGTTCTCAGGCGATCATCTAACCAGCGGGCGGCGATTCCGGCGTTCAGGCTGTAACCGGAAGCCTTGTTGATCAGGAACTCCTCGCGGATAAAGTGGGCGGCACCTCCAATCGAAATATTGCCGAACGTTTGAGCATAGGCTCCCGCCAGCGATAGGTAGTTCACGGAAAAGGTCCCGTCTGCCGGACCGGGCCGGGTACGAGCCTCAAAATTATCCGTAGTGCTGTTCAACAGGCCAAATGCAATGGCCCGTTGTTCATTCCGTTTAAGATTCACAGCCACATGGCTGATTTTCTGGTCGGCGATCCAAAGGGTGTAATCGGCCGTCAACGAGGAGGTGCTATCCTGCGCAAGATTGGCGGGGTTCGAGTATATGGAAGATCCCCCCATCGGCAGGGCCGTTACGGCTTCACCAAGGGAGAGGGCCCGGGAATTGGGGCCAATATTGAGGAACTGAAGGCCGCTGGACTGGGAGAATGCGGTTTCAACAGCCCCAATCAGGACCATTAAAAGCAGACTTATGCGGGTATTTGAACTTGTAATCATAATGTTAGCTGTAATCCAAAAACATGCATCATCGATACGCGGTTCGGTTCCGGGACAACGGCGTAATCAATGGAGGGCGACAGCAAGTCGAACGGCAGGTGCAGGGAGAATCCCGCCGCCAGAGTGTTGCTGTTTCCTGCCGACTGCAGATCGGTTAGCTGCCATCCCGCTCTGAGGGAAACCCGTTCATGCAGGTGATACGAACCGCCGCCCCGAACCTGGAGAATAGACGCGCTGCCATCTTCCCGAGGGAGCAATATTCCCGGTTCCAGGGTAATCATCAGGTTTTCGTTTAGTTGGCACGAGCCTCCGAGCCGTACCTGCCAGGGGAAGTGGTCGGTCGACCGGGTTCCGGAACTCTCCCCGTAGAATGACCCCGAATCCCAGGAATATTTGGCCATCAGATCCCTGACGGTCACACCCAGGTTTAGCTTCTCGTTTACTCTAAAGAGTCCCCCGATATCAAACCCAAAGGAAGTGGCATTCTGCAGTTCGGGGTGAAGATCCGCAAGGTAGTACTTGATGCCGATCCCCACCCGAACTGCCGGTGTAATTCTGATCCCAAAGGCGGTACCCACCTGAAATTCACTGGTAGACAGCATCCGGGTGTGGTACCCGCTGGCTGTGCGACCGTCGATATTGGATACGCGGGCGTTGATAATGGAAACAGCTATCCCGGCTTTGGAAGGCAGGGCAAAAGAGCCACTTAGCTTGTGCAGGCTTCGGTCAAAGCTCATCACCGAAGTGGAGAGATCCATCTGGCGACCCATCCCCTGCACAGCACTGGGGGCGAATGCCGGGTTGTAGTACGGGTAGATCCCTTCACTGGTTACCGCACTCATGGCGTTGCCCATGGCCATTCCGCGCGGTCCGAACCCCATCCTGGAAAAAGCGCCGGCATATCCTCCCGCCTGTGCGGATGCCACCAGCGGAAATAAAAGACCTGCCAGAAGAAGCAGGCAGAGAAGGGCGGCGGGCAAAAGGCGGGCGCCCGGATAATCCCGGTTGTCGAATGCGAGACGAAATCGCTCCCGCCCCCCTGCCTTGATGGGAGAAGCAGATGCTATGCCGGGGCCGGGCCACACGTTCACGGGGGATGGGAGACAAATTGCCGTTATTTGGCTCAATAGCTTCATCAGTCGATGACCAATATTTTGCCGCGTGCCACGCCGCCCGGCGTTGTTACCTGGTAGAATACCGGTCCGTTGGCCACGATGTTACCGTTGCTGCTGCGGCCGTCCCACACCGCTTCGTATGTTCCCTCGGGGAAGGTGTCATTTTCCAGTTGCCGGACCAGGTTCATGCCAAAATCAAACAGTCGGATCCTGACCGATCCAGCTTCCCGCACTTCAAATTTGATGCGGACGAGTGCCTGCCGGGAAGGTGAAAACGGGTTGGGGTAGGCGAAGGTCTTGGTATCCGGGGCTCCGCTCTGGTACTGGTTGCCGCCACTGAGCGGGAAGTTGACGCGTGTGATTTCCCAGCTTTTTCCGAGATCACCGGTGGAGGCCAGACCGTCTGAGGTGCCGATCCAGACCCGGTTCGAGGTAACAGCCACACTGAAATACCGGGCAGAAGCTTTTATAAAGCTGTTGGCGCTGCGTATCTGCTCCACCTGCTGCCAGCTGTTGCCGTTGTCCGGGCTGATAAAAAGGCCCTCGTTCCCGGCGGCAAATATATGAGTGCCCTTGAATCCGATATCATTGATCTGTTGTCCGACCAGATACTGTTGAAAGGTCCGGCCGCCATCACCGGTTCGAACCACTCCGAACTGTTCGCTGGAACTCAGTCCCGATACCCAGTTTGTCATCCATATGTCACCGGTGGCGGGTTGTTCGGTTATCCTAATGACCCAGTTGCCAAGCAGGTCGCTGTTATCCACCCGAAAATGCTTCCAACGGATGCTGTCGGGGGGAGCGGTCAGTGCATCGGAAGACATATTTACCCCCGCCGCAGTACCGGCCCACACTCTGTGCCGACGATCAATATGAACAGAGAATCCAAGCAGGTTTTGATCGCCCCGCGGGTCATAGATATTTTCATTGCCCGTTGCAGAGGTAAAACGATAGGTACTGTCGGGTACAAGGCTGTCTGCCGGGGCGGGTGGCAGTACCAGCGATTCCCAGTGCCCGCCGAAATTTCGACTCCGCAGAATACCGGATGCCCAGTTGGCCGTGAATATGGTCCCGTTGTTGAAGGCGATATCGAAGGGCGGCGACTGTTGCGGTACCGTGATCGGGAGTCTCCGGTATGATTCTCCCCCGTAAATGAATGTAGAGTCGCTTTCACTGTCGAGCGGAAGCGGGAGAAACGACCAGCTTTCACCGCCATCGGTCGAAAGGTGGTACCCGATACCGGTTTGAACGGGGCCTTCGGGACCGACAAAGTTGAACCCAAGCCCGGAAAAGACGGTATCGGGGACCAGGGCCAGTGAAAATACGCGACCCCGGCCGGAGATAATACTGTCGGCACCCTGCGGTAAAAACCAGTCTTCTGCATTGCCGATGTTCCGGTTTAACCCCGGCCCGATCCACAGGGTATCCCCGATGGCCGCCATATTGGAAACGCTGTTCTGTTCAATCGATTCAAAGGGTGACGGCACCGTTCCAACGACCTGTGCCTCTGCCGTAATCAGGCAAAGCACCGAAAGTGCTGTGGAGAGTGCGCTAGAACGCAGATAAGAAACGGTGTTCATCAGGTTTCATTTGATTGCTCAAGTCGATCTATAATATCGTTTCTGTGCCAGTTTAACAAAGCAGTTGATTTTAGTGTCGCCCGCCATTATCTTCGGATCGAAATGAAGAACGAATTCGCTCATATTACCCGCAATTGGTGGTGGCCTGTTTGGAATTACATACAGGCAGTGGGTCCGCTATGAGCTGAATCCAAGACATTACCAGAATCCAGAACCCACTGTTCCATGTACGGAAGTGGGTTTTTTTGTTTCGGGACCGGTTACAGGCTGGTTGCCCCACCCGGTCAGCCGGGTATAAGAACGATTCCAACGAGTTGATAAAGACCAAATGAAGTACGAGCAGTTCAAGGCACTTGCAGAAGAGCACAACGCTATTCCTGTTTACCGCCGTCTCATGGCAGACGTACTGACCCCGGTGTCACTGTTCCTGAAGATACGCAAGGATACGGAGTACCCGTTCTTACTGGAATCGGTGGAGGGGGGCGAACAGCTGGCCCGGTACTCATTCCTGGGACGGAATCCCTACCAGATTCTCAGGTATGACGGTGATCGTGTCAGTATTCAACGGGAAGAGTCGGATCCGGAAGTGCTGGATCTTTCTTATTTCGATGCATTGAAAAAGCTAACCACAGCCTATAGCGAGCCGAAACTTTCCGAGCTTCCCCGGCTGACGGGCGGCGCTGTTGGATTTTCGTCCTACGATACCGCACGCGATGTCGAGCACCTGCCCGATACCCCGAATGATGACCTGGATCTTCCGGAAGCGATCTGGGCGTTTTACGATGAAATATTCGCCTTCGACCACGTCAAACAGCAGGTTATCATTATCAAAACGGTTCTGTTGGATGATGGGGAAGGGGGTGACCTGGAGCAGCAATACCGGGAGGCCCGGAAACGCCTTGATGAACTGGAGAGGCTTGTCAACGATCCGATTGGCGAAACCGAACCGTTTGATATCTACCCGGACCGGCTGAAAAGTAACATGGAAAAGCCCGCCTTTGAACAGATGGTGGAAACCGCCAAGCACTACATCTACGAAGGCGATATTTTCCAGGTGGTGCTGTCCCAGCGGTTTGATACCGATTTTGAAGGTGATCGCTTCATGCTGTACCGGGCATTACGCATGGTCAATCCCTCACCATACCTCTTCTATCTCGATTTCAATGATTTTGCCCTGGTGGGATCCTCCCCCGAAGTACTGGTTCGCGTGCAGGATGATACGGCCGAGCTGCTGCCGATTGCCGGCACCCGACCACGCGGAGATACACCGGAGGAAGACCTAGCCCTGGAAGAGGATCTCAAAAACGATCCCAAGGAGATTGCCGAACACGTTATGCTGGTGGATCTCGGGCGTAACGATCTCTCCCGCGTCTGCAGGTCGGGTACGGTAAAACCGGTGCGCAACCAGGTGATTGAGCGGTACTCCCACGTCATGCATATCGTTTCGGATGTGCGGGGGAAGCTTCAGGACGGACAGACGGCCGTAGACACGCTGAAGCAGTGCTTCCCGGCGGGTACGGTCAGCGGTGCGCCGAAGATACGGGCGATGGAGATTATTGACGAGCTGGAACCGACCAAACGGGGACCATACGCGGGTGCCGTGGGCTACTTTGACTTTTCCGGCAACATGGATACCTGCATCACCATACGAACAATGGTAGTGTCCAGAAACAAAGTGTATATTCAGGCGGGTGCCGGTATCGTGGCTGACAGTGATCCTGAAAAGGAATATCTCGAAACCAAAGATAAAGCCGGGGCACTTGTCCAGGCACTGAGTGTGGCTCTGGATATCACCTGACTTATTACTTTTACCGATTGCGTGTTGATGCATGCAGCTGGCACGATCATATCACGCAATGTGCACCAGAAACAATGAATTACACCCAATATTCGAGTACCAAAAGATGGAGCAAGATACCAACACGAAGACCATTTTATCGGGCATAACGCCTTCCGGCAAACTGCATCTCGGTAACTATTTCGGGGCCATACGCCAGCACATCCGGATGCAGGAGGAAGGAGATGCGTTTTACTTTATTGCCAACTACCATTCGCTCACTTCGATAACCGACGGGGAGCAGATACGGCAAAATACGTACGATATCGCCCTGGATTACCTGGCGCTGGGGCTCGATCCCGAAAAATGCACGTTTTTTGCACAGAGTGATGTACCCCAGGTTACCGAACTGGCCTGGATACTGGGCACGTTTTGCCCGGTAAGCCTGATGGAGAAAGGCGTGGCCTACAAAGACAAGGTGGCACAGGGACTCAGTCCCAATATCGGCCTGTTTACCTACCCGATTTTGCAGGCTGCCGATATCCTGATCTACAATTCCGATATTGTGCCGGTGGGGCAGGACCAGAAACAAAATATCGAGATCTGCCGCGACCTGGCCGGCAAGTTTAACCACAATTACGGCGACGAATACCTGAAACTGCCGGAGGAGCATATTGTCGAATCGGTGGCCGTGGTCCCCGGAATTGACGGGCAAAAGATGAGTAAATCGTATGGCAATACCATCGGTATCTTTGACGAGGGTAAAACATTGAAAAAGAAGGTGATGTCGATTGAAACCGATTCCACCCCGCTTGATGCCCCGAAAGATCCCGAAAGCTGTAACGTATTTGCGCTGATCAGGCTGTTTGCCGACGAAGAGAAGCAGAACGAGATCGCGGAAAAATACCGGGCCGGCGGGTACGGGTACGGCCATGCCAAAAAGGAGTTGCTGGGCATGATTAACGATTACTTTGGCGAGATCCGGGAACGAAGGCGAACGTTGGCCGGGAATATGGACTACGTCAACGATGTACTCCGGGAAGGGGGCAAAAAGGCCCGTGACCGCGCGGAGCGAGTGATGGAACCAATACGCGAGGTTACCGGTATCATCCGAAATTTTAACATCCTGGAAGAAGTGCGATGATCCTGATTATCGACAATTACGACTCGTTTACCTACAACCTGGTCCATATAGTGGCCCGGCACACCGACGATTACCGGGTGATCCGGAATGATGATTGTACGGTTGAAGAGGTGGAGGAGCTTGATCCGCAGGGCATACTGATTTCCCCCGGTCCCGGCCGTCCCGATGAGGCAGGCATAACCGAACCCGTAATCAGGGCGCTGGGGGATCGTATTCCTGTGTTGGGGGTCTGTCTCGGACACCAGGCGATCGGCGAAGTTTTTGGGGGAAAGGTGGTCCATGCCCCCAAACTGATGCACGGCAAAACATCGCAGATCTATCACGACGGTCAATCGATTTTTGATGGAATCGAGGATGGATTTACCGCCACCCGGTACCACTCCCTGGTACTTGATCCGGAGACCATTCCGGAAGTACTGGAGGTAACGGCGCGCAGCGAGGATGGGGTGATCATGGGGGTGAGGCACCGTACCCTCCCGATCGAAGGGATCCAGTTTCACCCGGAAAGCATCCTCACCAATGAAGGCCCAAAACTTGTTCTCAACTGGTTAAGCCAAACCAGGGAGATTTTAGATAAAGTGAAGATATAGGTACTTGTATTGATCTTTGTAAATCAAACATCAGAGCAACTCCCGGTCACTGAAATCTTTGGTAATTTAATCACACAGGTCACCGTGAATAAGTATTTGATGGAGTTGAATGAGTGGTCATATACGGTGATCGGCAATGCCATGAAGGTTCATCGTTCTCTGGAACCTGGGTTACCGGAGTCAGCTTCTCAGGAATGTGTATCTTACCTGTTAAAGAAAGATGCTCTGGGTATTGAGAAAGAAAACAAATGCCGGTAGAATTTGAAGAAGTTGAAACCGCCGGTGGATATCGAATGGATTATTTGGTTGAACATTAGATCGTTACAGAACTGAAATCTGTTGAGGCTTTTAAAGAAAATCTCCCGGCACAAGTCCTGCCGAACCTAAAACCTGGTGATTTTATCTGGGACTTCTGATTAATTTGAATGTTAAGCAACTAAAAAGAGGCATAAAAAGAGTGGTAAACTAACTCTTTGTCTCTGTGGGTAAACCATAAAAAATGGAAAACTTTACTGACATACTTGAAAAGCTCTCGCGTGGTGACGACCTCACGCCGGATGAGGCCTCCTCGGCACTTGAAGCAATCGTAGAAGGAAAGATCAATGATCCGCAGACTGCGGCATTTCTCTTCGGCATGCGCTCGAAGGGAGAAACGATCGAGGAACTGACCGCCTTTGTCCGCGTCATGCGCCAGGCGGCCGTCAAACCGGAAGTGGAAGTAGAGCGGGCGGTAGACCTCTGCGGCACGGGGGGAGACCAGTCCGGAACGTTTAATATCTCTACCGCCTCCATGTTCGTGGTTGCGGGAGCCGGGGTACCGGTACTGAAACACGGAAATCGCAGTGTATCCAGCAAAAGCGGCAGCGCAGATGTACTGGAGGAACTGGGAGCCGTCATCAACCTGAAGAAGCAGCAGGTTGAGCAGGTGTACCGGGAGGCGGGGCTGGTGTTTATGTTTGCCCCGAACTTCCACCCGGCCATGAAGCATGTGATGCCGGCGCGTCGGCAGCTGGGAATGCGCACCTTTTTCAATATCCTCGGCCCGCTGCTTAATCCCGCCGGTGTTCGCCGCCAGGTGATCGGGGCTTTCAACAGGGAGACTGCACGGCAAATCGCCCATATCCTGGCCAACTTGGAGACCGAGTTTGCCTACACCGTAAATGCCCACGACGGCCTGGATGAAGTCAGCCTGACCTCCCAGTCGGAAATTTATGAACTCAAGGACCGATTTGTTTCGGACGCGATAACCTTTGACCCGCGCTCTCTCGATTTTGACTGGGTTGATCTGCAGGATCTGCAGGGAGGCGATGCTGAGACCAACGCCGGGATCTTGCGGAATATACTCAGAAACAAGGCCGAACCGGCGCAACGGAATGTAATATTGCTGAATGCCGCATTTGGCATACACGCCAGCGGAAAGGTGGAACACCTGGACGAAGCCAAACGACTGGCGGCCGACAGCTTGGATTCGGGCGCCGCATTTGATGCCCTGCAGCGATTTATCGAAGCAACCAACGACGTAGCCTGAAAAGTTATGCCAACGATACTGGAACAGATCGTAGAACAAACAGTAACAGACCTGAACAAACGTAAAAAAAAGGTCTCGTTCCGTGATTTCGAGAGTATGGAGTGTTACGAACGCGACCGACGAGACTTTGCCGGTGCGCTTGCTGCCGGAGATGCCGTTTCGATCATAGCCGAGATAAAAAAGGCATCACCCTCAAAAGGACTGATCCGCAAAGATTTTGATCCCTGCCGCATCGCCGCGCAGTACCGGCAGGGCGGGGCGTCGGCGATCTCG
The DNA here is from genome assembly GCA_033722415.1 of Balneolaceae bacterium. Classification (GTDB taxonomy): domain Bacteria; phylum Bacteroidota; class Rhodothermia; order Balneolales; family Balneolaceae; genus JAMQKA01. The sequence goes on from JAWVZC010000040.1 coordinate 15,920, forward strand.
GTATTAACGGATGAACCGGCGTTTAAAGGCAGTCTTGCGGATCTCGAAATGGCATCGAAAGAAGTGGACCTTCCGATTCTTCGCAAGGATTTTATTATCGATCCCTACCAGGTCAAGGAGGCCCGGGCTTACGGGGCCGATGCGGTTCTCCTGATCGCCACTATTACCGAAGGAAACCAGCTTTCCGAGCTGCTGGCAGCTGCCGGGGAGTTTGAGCTGGATGCACTTGTTGAAATTTATTCGGAAGATGACCTGGAGGTTGTCGACTTCGGGCAGGTGCAAATCCTGGGGGCCAACAACCGGGATTTACATACGTTTGAAGTAGACCTGCACCGCGGAATTGAGCTGTTACACAAGGCGGATGAGGGAACTGTCCTCGTTTCGGAAAGCGGGCTGAGTAGTCCAGAAGATTTGAAATTGTTGTTTGATGAAAAAATACATGCTGCCCTGATCGGGGAGTATTTCATGCGCCAGGATGACCCGGGGAAGGCGGTCGGAACACTGCTGAAAGGGTGTGAAGATTTGCGGGCAGAGCACGAAGAGCAAGGCGCATAGTTAGTTTAGGGCTACGCTTTATGCTCTCCTCATGTACTTCTTCGTAACGGTAACGGCATTTGCAACAGTATGAAGTCGAAATACGGATAATCAATTCAATGTAACATTACTTCATGTTTGCTGATCGATCACAACGAACAAAAGTCAAGATATGCGGGCTTACCAACCTGCAGGATGCCCGGTTTGTGTCCGGGGCGCTGGCCCACTATATGGGATTTATTTTCTATGAAGGCAGTCCCCGGTTCATTGAACCCGGGGAGGCGGGCGCCATTATCAACTGGATCGAGGGCCCGGAATGTGTCGGTGTATTCGTCAATCAACCGCTTGATGATGTTAACATGATCGCCAGACAGACCGGTGTTGAGCTTGTTCAGCTGCACGGAGACGAATCTCCGGAATACTGCAGCCTGATTGAAAAGCGGGTGATAAAGGCAGTGCATGTGGGAGATACCGATACTGAACAGAGCGTCCGGGAAAAAGTGGAACCTTATCTGGATGATGTTGATTATCTATTGTTTGATACCCGTGTGGACGGAATGTGGGGCGGTACCGGACAGACGTTTGACTGGAACATGATCCGGGACGTTGCCGGTGAAATCCCATTTTTTCTCTCGGGCGGGATTACTGCTTCCAATGTTCGTACTGCCTGCAGAACGGCCAATCCCTATGCCGTAGACCTATCCAGCAGCCTGGAGAGCGAACCCGGGAAAAAGGAGTATGACAAGGTCGATGCGTTCATGAACGAGATGCGTGATATTTGGGATAAACAGGAGATAGGAGAACTGTAAAAGTTTTCAGCGGTCAGCCGTCAGTTTTCAGTAATTTTAATTTGCGAGAATGACCCTGAAAACTGAGAGCCGCAAGACCCGTGATGAAGAAATATTTTTATAACTCATAGCTAGATAAGGCATTGACATGAAATACGACCTCCCAACCAAAGAAGGATATTTCGGCAAATTCGGCGGCAAGTTTGTCCCCGAAATACTGATTCCCGCCGTGGAGGAACTTGAGATCGCGTTCGACAAGGCCTGGGATGACCCGGAATTTCAGAATGAGTTTCGCTCACTGCTGAAAGAGTATGTGGGGCGCCCCACAGAGCTGACGTTTGCAAACCGGCTAACCGACCATTACGGGAGAGCCCGGATCTACCTAAAGAG
>JAWVZC010000041.1:0-17492 GCA_033722415.1 Balneolaceae bacterium
CGCCCGCAGGTATCCCAGTTGCTGTTCGGCATCAAGGGCGTGCACGTTCAGTTCCAGCAGCGATTTGAGAGCCTTGTCACGGTAGCTTTCGGAACCGGTTCGTGCCAGGGCTACCATCGCCGTAATCCGTGCCTGTGGATTCATCTCCGTAAGCGCCTTGCCGGACCAGCTCTCAACCGGTTGGGCTTCCACAGCCACTCTGGCGGCATGACGAATGAACCGGTCGTCATCACTCAGGTATGGCCAGGCGGTCGACACGGCTTCCGGATCCTTCGTCCCGTGAAACGCTTCCAGCCGGTGACGAAGCTCCCGTGCTTCGCGCGCCTCCGGGTTATCGATCGCCTCGGCCGGTGTGGTAGACTCGTCTCCCGTATAGATCACCCGGTAAAGATAGGACTGCTGGTTACGACCGCCGGTCAGAAAGTAAAGGGCCCCGTCTTCGCCAACCACGGCATCGGTCAGCGGCAGCGGGCTTCCGGTGAGAAACTCCTCCGCTTCGGCGGTATAACTTGCGCCCTTTGGAGTCAGGTGAAACGCATATATGGTGCCGAAGGTCCAGTCCAGCCCGAACAGGGCTCGCTGGTACCTGGCGGGAAATTTGGCGCCGGTGCCGAACAGCAGCCCCGTGGGCGATCCCGGACCGATATTAAGTACGGGAGGTAAACTATCTTCGTAATACTCTTTCCATTTACCACTTCCGCTCCGCCATCCAAAATCACTTCCGCTGACGGCGTGCAGCAGTCGCGTCGGGCGGTACCAGGGCATCCCCATATCCCACTCCATATCGGAATCATAGGCAAATAGCTCACCATGCCGGTTCATGGCAATGTCGTAGGTATTGCGATAGCCCATGCTGATCATTTCCCATGTAGTTGCTTCCGGATTGATGCGGACAATGTATCCACCGGGCGCAAAAATACCGCGGGCGTGACCACGGGCATCCCAGTTGCGGGGCAGCAGGATATCCTCTTCCCAGTTGGAGAGGCGATTCCCGGTCAATGCCGGCGGCGGGGTATGGTTCCCGTTCACCACATAGAGGCCTGTACCATCTTCGGTCGCAATAACCGCGTGGTTGCCGTGCTCTCCCCTTCCTTCCGGGCCGCCCAGGTATTCCAGGATATTAAACTGGCTGTTCTCGTTCGTATCCCGCAGCCGGAACAACCCCTCTCCGTTGAGATTCGTATACAGGTGATCAAAAGACCAGAACAGCCCCTGGGCCCCCGAGGCCGGCATTACGATCTCCTCGACTGCAACCCCTGGCGTACCGGATGAATCGGTTATCGTAATTCGGAACAGGCCCTTATCTTCCTGGTCGGAGGCAATCAGGTTCCCCTCCGGTCCAACCGTCAGAGCCACCCAGGACCCTTGCTCTTCCCGCGGGACTTCATACAGCATCTGGACCTCAAAACCGGGCAATGTCTGTATCGTTTCCGTCACGGTATCTTCTTCGGCTTCCGCGGTTACGGACGGATTCCGGTCGGCGGGTAACCGCTCTAGCTTTTCCCCTGTTTCAGATAAATTCAGGGTGATTACGACTAACGGGATCAGAAGTACCGTTGTCAAATACTCAAAACCCATGCTGGTTGGCTGCATATCCATATTATACGGTTTAAAAAGTTAATTCCGGGTATCTTCCTTCGGCGCATTCTACCATACGGTAAGGAGGATCGGGCTTATTTTGATAACTTACTGGTTCAGATTTATGCCCCAATGTACGCATTATATCTTCATCTCATTTCGTAATACCTCAAAGAGGGTGTAGCCGGGACATTCTACTTCATAATTCAGGATTTCATACCTATTGCGCTGTCAAAATCGCTTATGCCTCACGGTATCCGTTCAATTACCGTCGCCACTATCAGCAAAAAAGGGCCTGTGGAGAGAGCAGGTGCTGTTGCGGAGATTTTTCGAACACCCGGATGTTTATTCAGGGGAAAAAGTTTTTGATAGTTCATCCAGTCCCCTATTTTAGTCGGCAAAACGATCACAAAATTTTTGAAGAATCTTGAAAACAGTACATTCGATAATTCCGATACTTCTTTTACTGCTGATACCTTTCGCCCCAGTCACTGCTCAGAATTCGGGAGACGAGATCAGAACTATTGAAATTACCGGCAACGATCAAATGAAATTTGACGTAACCGAGATCACGGCCTCACCCGGCGAAACGATCACCATCGTGCTAACGACCGTAAGCCAGCTGCCCAAAATGGCGATGGCACACAATGTCGTTGTTTTAAAGCAGGATGCCGATGTTACTTCTTTTGTAAGTGCTGCGGCTTCCGCAAGAAATAATGACTTTATCCCCCCCGATCTTACCGACCAGATTATCGCCTACACACCGCTGGCGGGCGGGAGTGAAACCGTGGAAGTTACCTTTACCGTGCCCGAAAATGAGGGCAGCTATGAATACATTTGCTCCTTCCCGGGACACTACATGGCGGGCATGAAAGGTACACTGATCGTTGAATAAGCTTCCGGTAGCCTGTTTTTAGCCTGTACCCTGTAAACCGGCGGGTTACGAAAATTCGGTCCGTTCCCTCTGCAGATGTCGTCCGACAGCGGTATTTCATTTCGAATGTCCGGGATACACTGTCAAGTCCTGAAGTAATCCCGTAGCGGACTGTCGGCATCCCTTCTGTCCGTTCTAACTCCGCGTTTGCGTAGTACCCGGATTCCCGATTACCGACCACAGCCCCGAGTCTGCTTTTCCCCGGGTACCCGTGAGAGCCTAATCTTCACTGGCCCAGTAATCCACGACGAGCACATCCTCCATATGGGGCTCCAGAACCTCGACAAACGCCTTGTGATCGGGATGGGGCAGGTAGGTGGCCCGGTCTTCCTCACTTTCAAAGGTTACGAGAAAGCAGTGCGTAAATCCCTTGTTAAGTCCCTCCGGGCTGTTATTGGTGCCCCACTCGTAATCCTTGATCGCAGAGATCTTGTCGGGCAGTGCGGAGAACGCTTCCTGCACCTTCCTGATTTCCTGCTTGGTGGCGCTCTCCTTGAATTTCAGCAATACGACGTGTCGCAATACTTGGTCATTCATAGTCATTTGTTTTTTGGAGTCCAATTCCCGTGTTTCGGTCGGATTTTCCCCAAGGGAATGTGAAGAATATATACCCGTTAAAGCGATGATCGTGGTTAAGATAATTGCGTATTTCATATGCTGCACCGTTATAGATTTAAATTGTCGTGATTCCAATATACTAATTGATTTGTACTTACCGATCCGTCATGAGAGAAGCATTTCCCGAAACGTGCTTCACCACAGCGGATGAGATCCCTCGACTTGCGCTCGGGATGACGCCTGAGATCGTATAATTCACCCTATCTCCAACCTACGGCGTCATTCCGACCGGAGTCCCGCAGGGGGGTTGCGGGACGGAGCGGAGAAATCTCATCCGAGAGACCATCGGCAGGGGGGCACTGGTGACCACGAACGGCCTTCTTAATGGTGGTCGCTCGGTGGTTTGCAACATTACAAGCCATACTTTTCAGACATTTTCGTAATAAATGCATATCCCTCCTCCGCCACATCCCACGGCTCGTTGTATTCCCGCCAGACGTTAATGGAGTTCGCAAAATCGGGATCATACCGGGTAAAGGCCTCGATGGTCAGCCAGCCGCTGTAGTCAATTTCAGACAGGGTGGAAAAGGTCTCGTCCCACGGCACATGCCCGGATCCGGGTGTACCCCGGTCGTTTTCGCTGATATGCACATGCCCCAGCACCGGCGCCGCTGTTTTGAGCGCCCCCGCCAGGGTCTTCTCCTCGATATTGGCGTGATGGGTATCAAAATGGGCGCGGACATTCGGATGATCCACCTGCTCTACCAGTCCTGCCAGCTGTTCCATGGTGTTGCACAGGTAACATTCAAAGCGGTTGATCGCTTCGGGTGTCAGCAGGATATCGGCCTGTGCGGCATATTCGCCCGCCTTTCGCAATACCTCGGCACTGCGTTTGTATTCATCCTGGTCCGGGGCCTTGTCGTGAAACGTTGCAAAGGCCGAGTGCATTGGCCCGCAGATCAGCCCTGCATTCATATCATGCGCCCGGTCTATCGCCCATTTAATACGGTCCAGTCCCTTTTGCCTAACATCGGCGGAGGCATCAATCGGGTTTTCCTCCGGTCCCAGCACCATCACGCAGCAGAGTTCCATCCCAAGATCCTGCACCTTCTCACCAAAACGCCGGTAGACCTTCTTGTCCTCGATACCTAAAAATATCTCGATCCCGTCGTATCCAATCTTTTTTAACCGCTCAACTGTCGGCAGAAGATCCTCCGATACGACCGCCGACCAGGCCAGTAAATCAAATCCTACTTTCGTCATAATAGTTGTTTTTTTGAATTAAGAGTTAACCCGTATGTTGATCTTTCCTAACGAAGTAAGCCGTGTTGCAGCTGAAGTCCTACTTGAAATCGGACGGTACCAATCCCTTCTTGTGGTCCCCGAATCCGAACATGGTGGGATTATAGTCACCGACAATCTCGACATTACTCTCCTCCGGAATCTGCTGGTCCATACTCAGCGCCCAGTAACAGGCGTTTACAATCATTCTTCGGAGGTCTTCACTTACCAGTTCTATCGAGGCCCCCATCGTGGTTGTAAAAACCCGGCCGGTATTCCCCTGTTCGCTTGTGTACTCTTTAATCCAGGCAACCGGCATGGCCGATTTCTTCCAGTTAATTCGACTGTCCGGGGTCATTTTTTCTGTAGACAATCCCCATACCAGCACTTCCGGATCTCCATGAAGCTCTCGCGTGCCGTATACGTCCGTTTTACCCCAGATGTCCTGAACGCCTCGCAAAATGGCATGGTTTTGCCGCTCCCTGATCCCGTCAATAATACCGCGGGTGCCCTCCTCGGCATGCACGCCGTGGTGGTCGATCCAGGTCTCACCCAGGATCTGCCGGCCGAAGCCATCCTCCCATCCCCGTTCGGTACTCCTGAAATCGTAGTGCGCGTAGGGACTGTCGGGGTTGTCTTCATACATAAAAGCGTGGGTGGCTGTGCGCATGCCCACCACCGGCTTGCCCGCCTGGATATACTGGTCGATATATTTCATCTGTTCGTCCGGCAGCTCGCGGAACCGGGTGAAGATCACCATCAGATCAGCGGACTGCAGCTGGTGAAGACCGGGTATATTGTTCTGGTATTCCGGGTCTACATACCCGGTTTCCGGGTCAATTGCGAAAAGCACGGTAGTGTTGAACCCGTGATGAGTCGCCAGGATCTCCGCCAGCATCGGAAGGGCCTCCTCTGAGCGGTACTCCTCATCCCCGCTGACCAACACAATGTGTTTCCCGTTTCCGGGCCCCTCCGCTGCCTCATACGATATCCACTGCTCTCCCTGCTGGGCTTGCAACGGTACCGAAACAAGCAAGAGTAGAAAAATAGATAAACTGGTTATTTTGTATAAGTGATCACCACCGATTAATTGTCGTATCATGTTGTTGGGCTTTTGTTGTTCTGATTATGCTCCTGTTAATCAATACAGTAGGTTATTCTGTGCAGATCGAGATGGATATCCCTAGTCAAAACCATTCCGCAAAGGAAACAGACAGGTCCAATTCGTCGCCCGTCTCCTCCTGCAGTTCGGTAAGTCGTTTCATCAATCGCTGAATCACCGGTTTCATGTCCGGATCACCGGCAAGATCATCTACTTCATAGGGATCATTTTCCAGGTTGAAAAGTCGCACCCTGGCGATCTCCGGGTAAAGAATCAATTTATAGGGCCATTCCGTCACTGAGCGCTGTTTGTCAAGATACGTTCCGTAAACAGCAGAGCGAACCTGGGTTTTCTCGCCCTTAATCAGCGGCATCAATGATTTGAATTGATATGAACCCGGGATGTTTCCCCCTGCAAGCGCAATGGTGGTTGGTACAACATCCTGAAGGTAGATGGGTATTTCAATTTTTTCCTTACCGGGGATACCGGGACCGGTTATGATAAACGGGACGCGCAGCGAGTGTTCATACATGTTCTGTTTACCCATAAGACCGTGCTGCCCCACAGCAAGGCCGTGATCGGCAGCAAATACAATAATCGTATTTTCTAGTGTTCCCGCGGCCTCCAATCGGTCGCGTATCCGCCCGATCTGTTCATCCATGTGCGAAATGATCGCGTAATATTCCTGTCTGTGCACTTGTACGGCATATTCTGACCGCGGAAACGGGGCAAGGCGCTCGTCGCGCAGATCCCGTCCCGATCCTATCGCTTCGTTGTAGGGATATTCCGGCAGAAAATTTACCGGTATTTCCAGTTCCCCGGGATTATACGAGTCGACGAACTCCTTCGGCGACTGCCTCGGATCATGTGCAGCATTGAAAGCCAGGTACATAAAGAAGGGGTTCTCCCGATCGACGGCATCATCGATAAAGGAAAACGTGTCGCTGGTCAGCACTTCCGACCAGTGGGTTCCGCCCTCCCAAAACCCCCCGAAGGTTGTATCATACGGGCTCCATACATCCTCTTGTCCTTCAACAGGGCGGTCATACCCGGCTTCCGTCTGGTCAGGCATGCCCGGGCGTACGTGCACGACATGATCAAACAGTTCATTGGGATCCAGGCCGGGCACATGCCACTTGCCGGTAAAATAGGTTTCATACCCCGCCTCTTTTAGCTGCAGGCTCCAGAAATCCCCGTTTTCACGTACGGTTTGATAATCTTCATTATATGCCTGCTGCGCATTCCAGACATACAACCCCGTATTCAACATGGTCCGGCTGGGTATGCAGACCGCCGGACTCCAGGAACCCATGTTAAAGGCCCGTGTGAATTGCAACCCCTCCCTGGCAAGGGCATCGATATTCGGTGTTCGGACCTCTTTATTACCGTATGCACCCACGTCGTGGTACCCGAGGTCGTCGGCAAAAATAAATACGATATTGGGCTTCTGCTGCTGTTCACTGCTGCACGCTGTACTCATGTAAGCACAGAACAGTACGAGGTTGAAAACCAGGTATTTATTCATTATTCAGTGGGCGTTTTTATCGATTTCAGAAAAAATATTACTCCTCCAGCGGGTGTATCTCCAGCAATTCCGCGGGGGTATAGAATCCCTCCTTGTCCTGTATTTCGGCCCGTACGCGCTGCACGGTTTCCGGGCTGACCGGCGCGGCCTCGTTACCGAAGGCGTTGCGAACATAGGTCAGAACAGCGGCGACCTCTTCGTCATCAAGCATGCCCTCAAACGGGGTCATGGGGACATTCCCGGGATATTGCCTGCCCTGGACCTCAATCGGGCCCTGTAGCCCTTTCAAAACAAGTTTGATCAATCGTTCCTCATTACCGAGCACCCATCGGGTACCGGCCAGGGGCGGGAAACCCGAGGCTTCAAGTCCCTTGCCATTGGGCTGATGACACGTCTCACAGCTTCCGTCGCGGCTGTAGATCTGTTGTCCTTTCACAAACAGCTCCCGCTGTGGGCCCTCCAGGTCGGTTTCGATCGGCTCTTCCTCCGGTTCCTCAGGGATGTAGGACTGATCCTGCAGGTGCGCCCTGGCGGTCTTGAATGCGGGCTCCATCCAGCGGTCCAGGGGATGCTTGGCGGCCTCGTCCAGCACGGCCAGCCCCTGCTGCTCCGGCAGCCAGGAGGCAGCCGTGATCGCCTCCAGACGCACCCGGCCGTGTTCATCACCTGCCGCCCGTGTTAACAGTTCCACCTGATTTTCGATTTGATGACCCGTGTAGCGCAGCACCCGCACGGCGGCCGCACGGACCCGGTGGTCATCGGCCTCCAGCAGCATGTTCAGCAGCTGCTCATCCACATCGTTCAGTCCCCATGTAACCCACAACGCCTCCAGCAGGTGATGCTGATACTGCGGGTTCGATTCATCCAGGGTAGGGATCCACCGGTCGATGGCAGCCTGTACCTCCCCGGCATCGCGGCCCCGAAGCTCGCGCCGGGTGCGGTATCGGGTTCGGTACTCGGGAAGCGTGAGGTTGTCAAGCAGCTGCTCGATCGAGGCCCCGGCAACCGGGGCCGGTTCAACCAGCGGCCGCTCGGGGTAGGTCACCCGGTAAATACGCCCGTGCTTGTGATCGCGCAGGGGATCGCGGGCGTTGTGCTGCATGTGCCCGATCAGCACGTTGTGCCAGTCTACAATATAGAGCGACCCGTCGGGGGCGAACTCCATATCCACCGGCCGGAAATTGGGATCGGAAGACTGAACCAGGTCCTGCCGGTGCTGCGTTGTATACCCGGTGCCGGCCTCGATCATCTGGTGCTGTTTGGTGCCCAGGAACCCGATGGTATTGTTGATCAGCATATCGCCCTGGACCTCCTCCGGAAAGTGACGGCTGGAGACGAACTCAAGCCCCGAGGTCGGCCGGACCATGTGATCCTGCTGGATCAAGTTTTCGGTTTTGGGGGTAAACTCCCCGTACATCGGCTTGACCGAGCTGGGCATCATCCAGCGCACATTCGGGCTGGAGGTCTCGGCAAAAAAGTTCTGACCCCACCGGTCGAAGGCGATGCCCCACGGATTTGGAATTGACATCTGGGCGGTACGCTCCAGGCGACGGCGCTGCGGGTTAAAACGGTAGAATCCGCCGTTGGTCCCGCGCACCGGGCCGTAGGAGGTCTCCACATTGGTTCGCAGAAATACACCCTCTCCCATGTAGATAGCTCCGGAGGGATCGGCCGTGTAGGCGCTGTGGGCATGGTGAGTGTCGTGATCGTCGAACCCGCTGAGTACAATTTGCCGCGTGTCGGCCCGGTCGTCACCATCGGTGTCGGTCAACAGCTCCAAATTGATGGTTTGGGAAACATAGACCCCCTCCGGGGCCAATTCAAAGCCTACCGGCAGGTGCAGGCTGTCGGCGAAGGTGGTCTGGGTGTCGGCCCGGCCGTCCCCGTCGGTATCTTCCAGTATCAGCAGCTTGTCATTGGGCTTGCCGTCGCCCGGTCGCCAGTGAGGGTAACTGGGCATCACGGCCACCCACAATCGCCCCCGGTTGTCGAAGGAGAGCTGCACGGGGTTGGCCAGGTCGTTAAAGTCCCGCTCGGAGGCAAACAGCTCTATGTCATAGCCGGGAGCCATTTCAAACTTGTTCAGGGCTTCCTCCTCGTACAGGTACCTGGTACTGCCGCGCCCGTTATCGTCAGCTACATAGTTGGTTTCCACTTTCGGTAGTGGCCGGGTTCGGGCATCAGCGGCTTCCAGATCCATCGTATCACCGCGGGTGGCCATCCAAATCGCGGTATCTCTGATCGCGGTCATCTGGCGGATCTTGGCGATCTCGTAGGGGTAGTTATCCGGCCCGAACGGCTCGTAGCGCCGCCCGTAGGCGTGCACCCCGTTTGGAATTTTATAGTCGTTGTGCCAGGTCCAGTTCTTCTCCCGCACCATCTTGTGGATAATAGGGCGGTGACGATCTGCAGCCGCCGGAGCCTCGCCGAACGTTCGGTCCGCCAGCAAACCGGCAAACCGCCTGTATGCCTGTTCGGTCAGCTGGGATCCGTCGATGGTCAGCGGCTGCCCACTATTTTCAAACCACTCTTTGGTGGGCGTAAAGGCATCTACAAAGTGTACATCGTATTCAGCGGCCACCTCGGCCATCGCGTCAGTGTACATTCGCAAGTTGGCATTTTCCTCGGTTCCGTCCGGCAGGTCGTGTTGATCCGACAGGTCTTCAAATGCAATCGGGGACACCAGGGTCAGTTTCGGGGCTCCTTCGCCGTTATACTGTTGTGAGAGGGTATGTTCTACAAAGGCCCGCAACTGATCTTTGTAGGTCTGAAGCCCTTCTCCGCCGCCGAACGATTCATTGTACCCAAAAAAAGCGATGATGATGTCGGCCTCCAATCGCGAAAGCCATTCGTCGGGGGTGGGAAAGTGACCGATGCTCCGGGCATCAAAGGCACTTGCACTGTCACCGATGATAGAAAAGTCATCCATAAACTGCTCCGCCCCGGGAAATGCCCATGGCGTGTTACGGGCCGAGTGGGGGCGAAATACCGGTGTATTGCCCGGGTCTGACATATTGCGGATAAACAGGCTGCTATCGGGGTAGCGCACGTGCATCTCGGTCTCAAAATGACCGAAGTTCATCATCCGTGACCCCAGGTTGTTACCCAGCAACACAATATGGTCTCCCGCGGTGACTGTTAATTCCCCGGAACGATATTCCGAACACTGGAGCAGGCAGAGGCCTAGTGTACATATTACAATAACCCTGAGTATATTTTTCATCTAAATCCCTGTTAATTGGTATTTTATTTTTATCCCATACATATTTCTGCACTTCCCCACTATTTTCCCTTCCAAGTTTACTGTTTGCAGATATCTAATTAAAACCCATTCACCCCATTTTAGCATCATTTAACATGGCATGGTTCTGCATCCCGAGCAATAAAACGGCAAAGAAGCCGACTCAGACGCCTTCCAATATGAAATAGATCGATATCAGGGACGCCTGCCGCACATTATTACCCGTTGATATAATCACCGACATTCTCCCGGGTGACAATTTTAAATGGAATAAAGACCGCTTCCTGGAAGCTGCTGTCCTCCCTTACAATGTTCAGGGCCGTTTTAACAGCGGTGGATCCCTGCCCCACGGCATCCTGGAATACGGTGGCATCCAACCTTCCGTTTTTTACCGCCTGCAGGGCATCACTGATTCCATCGATACTGATCAGGACAACTTCTTCCTTGATCCCTGCATTTTCCAGTGCCTGCAGGGCTCCCAGTCCCATTTCATCATTATGGGCAAAGACAGCATCTATCTGGCTGCCGTACGATTGGATCCAGTTTTCCATGAGCGACATCGCCGTGGCCCGGTCCCATTCGGCTGTCTGGGAAGCCAGCAGCTCCAGTCCGGGCGTTTTCTCCAGTACATTCCTGGCTCCCTGCTCTCGTTTAATCTGGGCGGCCTGTCCCATATAGCCCTGGATCATCAGGACATTGCCGCTGCCATCCAATTTTAGGGCGATAAATTCCATCGCCATCTCCCCGGCACGGGTATCGTCGGAACCGACAAATGCCGTCGGTTCCGATTTTGTCTCGGAATTGACATTGACCACGGGTATCCCCGACTGCCTGGCAAGCTCCACTGCGGGTGAACTGGCCTCCACTTCCACCGGGTTCAGAATAATGGCATCCACGCCCCGGGCGATGAAACTCTCCACATGTTCGATCTGGGTCAACGCAGAACGTTGCGCATCATTAACAACCAGTGTCACGCCCTGCCTTTCCGCTTCCTCATCCATCGCATCCTTCACATTAACGACAAATTCATTCTGCATACTGAGCATTGATGCACCAAATATTAGCTCCTTCCCCTCTTCCCGATTCCTGTTACACCCTGTCGCCAGGATGCCGGCGAAAATCAGGATTACTGCCAGGTTAATCTTGCATCTTGTTTGGTTTTCCATATCCATACCTTCAAATATCGTGATCAATTGCCAAGACTTTTTCTGCGCACATTATCAAGTACCACGGCACCAATTATAATCAATCCCATGACCACTTGTTGGTAGTAGGACGAAACATTCATCAGGTCGAGTCCATTACCGATCACTCCGATCAGCAGCGCCCCGACCAGCGTTCCCGTCATCGACCCGATGCCGCCGGCAAGGCTTGTTCCGCCAATCACTACTGCCGCAATGGCATCCAGTTCAAATGCAATACCCACATTCGGCTGCCCCGTGCTGATTCGGGAAGCCAGAATAATGCCCCCCACGGCAGATAACGCTCCGCAAAGCGTATACACGGTTATCTTTATACGCCTGACATCGATACCGGAAGCTCGCGCTGCCTCCTCATTTCCGCCAACCGCGTAGATATATCTGCCCAGGACCGTTTTTTTCAACACGATCAGGCAGAGCACGAAAATAATGCCGAGTAATACGATGGGAAACGGAATGCCAAGCAGTTCTCCTCCACCGATGTACCCAAATGACTCGGACAGGTTGGAGATGGGACGGCCGTCACTGATGATGAGGGCCAGCCCCCTACCTATGGTCATCGTTCCCAGCGTTACGATAAACGGCGGCACATTTCCCCGGGTGATTACGATGCCGTTGAACGCCCCGATGAGCACCCCTGCCGAAAGTCCTACAAGCAGCGGTACAATAAGCGGATAACTGCCAGCCTGGGCGAATGTAGCGGCCACGACTCCCGCCACGGCCACAACCGACCCCATAGAGAGATCGATGCCGCCGGATATGATGACAAACGTCACCCCAAACGCCAGCATTGCGTTGATCGTGATTTGCCGGACCACGATCAGCAGGTTGGTAACAGTAAGAAAATTCGGAGTTAAAACAGCCATTCCGATACAGATGGCTACAAACGCGATCAGCACGCCATATTTCTGAAGATGCGAGGAAATATTGCCCGAATCTTCTGCCTGTTGCCGTAACTCCGAGCCGATCTGCATCTGGGTTAATTCTGGATTGCGTATTTCATGATCATTTCCTGGGATGCCTGCCCGGCCCCGAGCTCTGTAGAAATATTCCCGTTTGACAAAACCAGGATCCGGTGACTCAATCCAAGCAGTTCCGGGAGTTCGGAGGAGATCAGCAAAATGGCTTTGCCGTCACGTGCAAGCTGATCGATCAGTTCATAAATCTCGAACTTGGCGCCAACATCGATCCCCCGCGTAGGTTCATCCAGTATCAGTACCTCGGGCGTAACAAGCAGCGACTTTCCAATAACCACCTTCTGCTGATTGCCCCCGCTCAGATATTTCACTTTCTGGTGCATGCCGGGCGTTTTAATGCCCAGCCGGTCTATCATATTACCGGCGGCGCTGACCTCCGACCGGTTGTCTATGACCAAACCGGCCTGAAGTTGACGCAGGCAAGATAACGTCAAATTATTTTTTACCGACAGGTCTGGGATGATACCCGATCCCTTGCGATCCTCGGTTACCCAGGCAATCCCCGCCCGTATGGCCTCTTCAGGAGATTCTATGGTGATCTTTTTTCCATGCAGAAACAGGTCCCCGGCATCCAGATTGGTAACACCCATAATTGCTCGGGCTATATCGGTTCTTCCGGCACCGACCAATCCTGCCATGCCAAGTACTTCGCCCCGCCTGAGTTCAAAGCTGATCTTTCTAAATTTTCCCCTCACACCGAGATTTCGGGCTGAAAAAATAATTTCGCCACTGTGGGGATTCCTTTCGGGAAACACCGTATCGAGTTCTCTGCCGACCATCATCCTGATCAGTGTTTTTTCTGTAAGTTCGGCGGTCGGCACGGAATCGATAAACCGGCCGTCTCTCAGAACCGTCACAGTCTCGCAAATCCGGAAAATCTCTTCCATCCGATGGGAAATATAAATGATGGTGATCCCTTTTCTTTTTTGTTCTTCGATTACCCGGAACAGCTGTTCCACCTCCTGGCTGGAAAGTGATGAGGTCGGCTCGTCCATAATGATGATTTTCACCTCGTTGGACAAGGCTCTGGCAATCTCCACTACCTGCATTTCGGCAACACTCAGAGTGCTCATTTTGCGGGTAACATCGATGTCGACGTCCAGCTTTTTTAACAACTTCCGGGCCTCCCGGACAATCTTATCCTCATCAAGCCAGAGAGCATTGCCGAGGCTCGGTTCCTGCCCGAGGAATATATTCTGGGCCACCGTTAGTTCGGGAATGGCCATAATTTCCTGGTGGACCATCGATATTCCCCTTTCAAGGGACTGCTGCACATCGTTGTGTGCCAATTTTTCGCCGTCAAATGTTATTTCCCCGGAATCCGATTCCACCAACCCCATCAAAATATTCATCAACGTTGATTTGCCGGCTCCATTTTCCCCGATCAGACCGTGAACTTCTCCTTTTTTCACTTCCAGGTGCACATCGTTCAGCGCCTGTACGCCGCCAAACGCCTTCGACAGGTTTTGCACCTGCAGTATGGTTTCCCGGTCGGACCTCATGTATTGAGAATATGAGAATTCACCCTGTTGCTGTGATGTTATGATCCATCTTTTGGTACGCAGTGCCCGAACAGTCCTCAATATATCACTTAAACCTTTGCACAACCCTGCAAAAACCGGTGGTATTTTTGCGTTGGGTTGCGGAAACATTACGATTATATGGTGTCACCTGCAGAGATTAGCCCTATCCCACCTGGAGCAATTTTTAACCTGCTACCGGCCCCACCATCGATCGATATAGGCAAATACACGTCAACCATACCGGCATACGTTCTTAATTGAGGCTGCACCCGGACTGACCAGATTCTGATCTCCCAATTACACGCTGCACAGATTGATCTTCGACCTCCGGCCCGGTAAAATGAACCCTCTGCCTGCCATGAGATTCTACATTCGAAAACCCACCATGTTTTGATCATGTTACCCGGACTACAGGCTAACTACCCCGAAACGGACTGATCACAAATCCAGGTCGGGATTACCCGGTCCAAAATGCTTGAGCATCACAATGGGATCGGTCTTGGATTGGTTCACAATCTTGACTCCTTCTTTGGCCGCCTGTTCACTGACAAAATATTCGTCGTGCGTCAACTGGCCGAACCGGATCAGTGAGGGCGTTTCGATATCCCATTCTCCCATTGTTCCGTGGCCCTGCATCATGATCATACCGTAGGCCCCGGCATCCCTGATGGTAACCGACCGGCCCGGAAGCACGGTTAACTCTTTGGCACTGAAGGCATCGGATTTGTAGCAGATCCATTTCTCGATATAGCCCTGCTCTTTCATCTGGTCAAGCGGCTTCACCGGAATCGGTTCCATATAGCATTTTTCCTGCAGATTGCCGTCCACATTCAGCTCCCAGTCCAGCACCTCGATCAGAAAATTAAAGTCCCCTTTGCGGTCTTCTGGTGTATCTTTCCACAGCAGCTCTTCGTCGACGATCGAATCTCCCACCAGGGACTGGTACATCGCAAATACATCGGAGGCTTTCTGCGGTTCGTAGGTGCAGAGGCTGCCCGGGGCGTGGAGCAAGCCCGGCGGTACATTCCAGCCGGTGCCCGGCTGCAGGCGCTGTGCACTTGAAAGATTGGTTATCTTGTTATCTCCCTCCGTGAAATTCTTCAGGCACTCCAGTAGCTGCTCTTTGGTGGTACCGGGATTGAGGCCAAAGAAAGTGTACGGAAAATCACCACCGTGATTATTCACCTGCGGGGGAAAATAGTAGGCTTCCGGTTTACCGTTCTGGCCGGTCAGTTTGGCATGCTTGTCCCGGTGGTGTACGTGATGAGGCAGTGCGCCCTTGTTGTCGAAAAACTTTGAGTACATCGGCCATGATTCATGCTCATCCCATATCCGGTCACCGATCAGATCTCCTTTCAGGGCCTGAACCGCATCACGAAGCAAAATCCGTTCTGTGCGGCCGTTATCTTCAAACACCACCTCGCTCAGACCTTCAATTTCCCCGGTGAGCGGGCCGTTATCGGCCGGTGTTGTGGAAGAAAACCAGCGCTCGTCTATACCGCCCCGCTCGCCACCCAGCGCGTAGTAGTCGTCAGGGTGCAGTTTAATTCTTCGTCCGGGTACACAAAATGATCGGGGCACCCAGTTTGGGGCCAGTCGTAAAATGCCCTTGCCTTGTTCCAGGGCTTTCTCTGCAATATTCACATCGTTGCTCATTGAATTATTTTTTTAGAGTTAACTTGTATTCCATTACTCATTCTCTGCATTGCCTGCAGGTTAACGCAGGTTTTTGCCAATCCGCGTCATATACTTTTTTCGTTAATCAACGCTGTCAGCGCTCCTGATCAATTGATTCCCTGCCTGCACAGCGTGTGTAACGGTGAACGTTTCTGTCGTCAATTTTTATACACCTGAATTTTCATGTCGTAGGTTCTCGTTTCTCCCACCTCCAGCTTTATGAGAGAGCCCTTTTCCCTGGCGGCTGCCTGGCCAATAGGCGGGTGAGTACCCGGTTCCAGGGCCATTACATACTCATTTTTTCCCCAGTGCTGCCAGTTGGTAACCCAGGGCATCTGTTCCTTGGGGAATGCGAGTTCCAGATTCAACCCTATCGATCTATTCGAAATCCCGCAGAGGCAAAGCCCATCCTTATCGGGAGGAATGTCTATAAACGCCGCAGCTTCTCCGAATCCGCTGTGATCATCCAGGGGGGGAGGACATTGCTTAAAATTGTTATTTCGATTAAAAATTTTACTGCTTTCCTCGTCACGCGATTTCCAGCCGCCCTCCCAGATAATTTCGGCGCCCTCGTCGACGAGAGGCCATCCGAAATTAATGTGGTACAGTAGCATGTGAGGGGCAACGGTGTTCCCGAGATTGGTAACCTCATCGTGGACCTCAATAACCGGCTTGCCGAGTGTGCACGAAATGGTCCTTCTCAGCTCCAGATGCGGTCCAAAAACAGAGGATTGCACCATGCGCCCCGTAATCCTCATGTCCAGATCGCCCTCCCGAATCTGCGGCTGAACGATCGATTCTACCGAGGCAGGTACATGACTGATCCGGTCATGCAGACCGCGGGTACCGTGTTCATCCTCTTCCGGCCCGCCCACGTGGGTCAGACCGCAGGTGGTGAGAAGACCGCCGCCGAATGAATCGAGCCATCTAATTCCCTCTGTTGCTGCGGGATTGGGAGGGGTTACGCCGGAATGGCTCAACCACGCCAGGCTGTGCGGGCCGTAAAACGCATCGGCAATATCCATGGCCCGGTCAAGCACCAGTTTAACGCGCAACCCGCCGCCGGTATCTAACCAAGCGACACGTGATCCACTGCCACTGCCGTTATCTGATACAGCCGTTTCAATTCCTCCCAGTTGTTTATGGTTGGATATTTTACCCCTCCATTGGCCGGAAGAAATCAGCGGGTTTCCACTGCTGGTATTTTGCGACATCAGGTGCTATAAATGTTAGTGTTATAGCCAATTACGAGATACCTAATTGGCTATAGCGAAATTTGAAACGCTGGATATTTTGGCAGGAAGCATGTGAAGAGGATCGAAATCGAAATTGAAATCGGATACCGAGTCCTACTACCATTCAACGCCGGTGTCTTTCCAGCTCCGGGAAGAAGCTGACTCAAGCACTGCTTCACATACTTTTTGTGTTTCGTGTGCATCCTTGAATGTTGGGTGACAAGGCTTCCCCTCCTCAATGCTTTCGATAAAAGCGGCTACCTGATGCAGGAATGTATGCTCATACCCTATCGAGGTTCCCGGTATCCACCACCGGTCCATGTAGGGCTGCTCGGATTCTGAAATATGAATTCGGCGCCATCCCCGAACCTGCGGATCATCCGAATGATCAAAAAATTCGAGCCAGTTCATATCGTGCAGATCCCACCGTATAGAGGCATGCTCCCCGTTGATCTCGAAGGTATACAGTGCTTTATGACCCCGGGCGTAGCGAGTTGCTTCGAACAAGCCGAGTGAACCGTTGTCAAAATGACAATGGAAAAGACAGGCATCGTCAATGGTTACCTCCTCCTTTTCGCCGGTTTCCTGGTGCATCCGCTCCTTCACAAACGTCTCTGTCATTGCAGATACATCCTTGATTCCGCCGTTCAGCCACATCGCCG
>JAWVZC010000042.1:0-17423 GCA_033722415.1 Balneolaceae bacterium
ACCCGATCAACAACTACAACATCGCGGTGAACGCGGGAAATTACGTATCGTTCAGCGATACACTGCACGGGGCCGCTGGTACGCTCGACCTCTCCTACTGGGTGCTGAAACCCTACCTGCAGCAGGCCCGGAAACAGTTTGTGCAGGTCAAACCGATGCTGCGCTGTTTTGAACACTGGTTCGGCCCCTACCCTTTTTATGAGGATGGATTCAAGCTGATCCACACGCCCCACCTGGGCATGGAACACCAGAGCGCCGTGGCCTATGGCAACGGGTTTCAAAACGGGTACCTCGGCACCGACCTCTCAGGCACCGGGTGGGGACTCACCTGGGATTTCATCATCGTGCATGAGAGCGGGCATGAGTGGTTCGGCAACAACATTACCACCGCGGATATCGCCGACATGTGGATACACGAGGGATTCACCAACTACTCGGAAAACCTGTTCGTGGAGTGCCTCTGGGGCAAGCAGGCCGGGGCGGAATATGTCATCGGCACGCGGGAACGGATCATGAATGAACGCCCGGTCATAGGACCATACGGCGTGCAGCAACGCGGTTCCGATGACATGTACTACAAGGGCGGGAACCTGCTGCATATGATCCGCAATATCATTGACGACGACCGGCAATGGCGAAATATACTGCGTGGGCTGAACCGGACGTTTTCCCACCAAATAGTGATTTCACGGCAGGTTGAACGGTTTATCAGCAAGCGTGCCGGGCTCACCCTGCAGCCCGTTTTTGACCAGTACCTCAGGCATACCGATCTCCCGACTCTGCAGTACTACATTGTTGACAACACCCTGTTTTACCGGTGGGAGGCCGATGTCCCGAATTTTAACATGCCGGTGGAGGTGCGGCTTGACAGCTCGTTTTACAGCCGGATCCGGCCCTCAACCGAAGAGTGGAGGTCGAGCCC
Organism: Balneolaceae bacterium; assembly: GCA_033722415.1. Taxonomy (GTDB): domain Bacteria; phylum Bacteroidota; class Rhodothermia; order Balneolales; family Balneolaceae; genus JAMQKA01. Next base: position 923 of record JAWVZC010000042.1, read on the forward strand.
CTACCTGGTGGGGAATGACTCCCTTGAGGTGAGCAAGGATTTCTATATCACCCTGGAAAAGCAGGAGAACCGACACACCAACTAGTTGCCCGGTTCTTCATCCTGCCGTTTTCTTCGTCGCCTCAGTTTTATCATGATGCTTGCGGCAATTACAACAATTACCACAATCCAGTTGATCGGGTCGGAAAGCATCCGTTTCATCCCCACGTACCCGTCATTAAAATAGCCGATTGCTGCCAGTATCCCGAAAAAAACGAGAATCGACCATACGGCTTCTTTAACAAATTTGTTGATCATTGCTGCTCCCATGCATCAGTTGGTTGTCATCACATTTGGCGAAACTCAAAATAGAGCAAATCATCCTGTATTTCACCCCCTAACTTTCGGCCAATTCGAAACTCAGGAAAAAGCGATCTTTACTGCTTCTTATATGTTCCGTCTCCGAAATCAGAAGTTACTTATTTTGTTTGGCTTTTCGCTTTACCATTCGAAATTGAAACAGGCTTTACCTACATTCCGACACCTGCTTCAGAGGTCTAAAACAAATCTGGTTTGTGACAGAAATCACCAAAATCCACAACGCTCAGTTCATCTGCCGATGAAGAAACCATACTGGCTTTGGCTGGTGCCTGTTACCGTAACGATTCACAATGCGGAGGAACTGGCTTACATGCGTTACTACCTGGCTGAGTATAACCGCGGGCTGCCGGCTGCGGTACGGGATCTCCTGCCCCAGGTAACCTATCCCCAGTTCTTCACAGCTGTGAGTATCGTTACGCTGATCCCTTTTCTGTTGATGGCGATCCCGGAACACAGGTCGAGACACGGTAGGCGCACTCTCGCTCTGCTCGTCTTTCAGATGGTGATGCTGTTGAATGCGTGTGCCCATGTTGCAAGCGCTGCCACCGCTTCAGGGTACACCCCCGGTCTCGCCACGGCAATCGGCATCAATTTCCCCTTTTCGGTACTCCTGTTCCGCGAGGCGGTGCGTAGTGAGTGGCTAACGACCAAAACGTTGGGGGTACTTGTACTGCCGGCTGCCCTTTTACACGGTCCCGGCCTGCTGGGCCTGATGATGGTATCCCGCGCCCTCACGGATCTGCTCGACATATAATTCCCGGGGATCACTAGCAGGTATATCATGGCCCTCTTCCACTGTTATGGCCCCCTGACATCTGTATTGTTACCCGTCACATAATGGAATTCCAACCGATTTTTACCTATTATTTTGATACGAACAGGAATGGGTTTAGCCTGTATTTCTCACCAATTTCACTGTTCGCGACACCATGTTATTGTAGTTTCGGTCATGATTTCATTGTATTTCATTGCATTACAAAAATCTGAAACTATTCTCTTGAAAAATGCAGGCCAGCCCGTATTTCACACTGGAACTGGAGAATGAATTTCTTGGTGAGATAACCGGGTTACAACTTCAAAACCGAAGCAGGTAACTCGTTTCGTTTTCAGCCAGAGACTATGCTTTATTTCGCTTTCGGATCAAACATGCTCACCGAGCGGTTGAAGCGGCGTATACCCTCCACACGAAAAGTCGGCACCGGTGTATTGAATGATTATGAACTCCGTTTCCACAAGCGGGGTGCCGACGGGTCCGCCAAATGCAGCATCCTGGAAAAGAACGGGAACGAAGTGCACGGAATCATCTATGATATAGATCCCGCTGAGAAACCGGACCTCGATCACATCGAAGGACCCGGATACCGGCAGAAAACCGTCACCCTGCAATCGGGTTCAGGAACATTCAGTGCCTATACCTACCAGGCCCTGAAGTCGTACAGGGACAACTCGCTATTACCCTATTTCTGGTACAAGTCTCTCGTGCTAGAAGGTGCGATGGAGCACCGGTTGCCGGACTGGTATATCAAAAACATTCGAAAAGTTGAGGCGATGCCCGATCCCGATTCCAACCGTTCTCACAAGGAACTGTCGATTATTAGTAAACACTGAGCACAGCAAGTAATGATAGCTTATATCCCGATTCGACCCTTTTTCCAGTCTGAATGCCGGAATTAGTAAGATGTAGAAGAATGAAAAACAAGATATCGATATTCCCTGTTTTCCTGTTGTTCTTTCTGGTACATGCAGCTCCCTTGCACGCCCAGGATCAGCCTGGTCGTGACAAACTTACGATCGAACACCCGGCACGACTGGTGCAAAAGGGTTCCGTGCCATTTTCAGATACGACGCGTGTCTTTTCCAACCCGAAATTCGAGGGACTTCGAAAACGCTACAGCACCATTGACGGGATCGTGATGATCGGTGTCACTGACAGGCAGGGCAATGTTCTACTTAAAGGACCCGATAACTGGACGCCACCGGGCGGCGCCGTGCAAAGCGGGGAGGGCTGGGCGGAAGCGGCCCGAAGAATCATCCATTCACAGCTGGGCGAACCGGTTTGCCTGGACCACCCCGTGCTGGTCGAACAGCTTCATTTTCAAAAAAAGAGCAGCAGTAAACCGCTCTTTTCTACCTACATCCTGCACCTGGAAGCATCATTCTGCAACGGGGTTCCCGATCTCTCGGCAGATTCCTCCTTTGCATGGTTTGATTCCGTGCCTGCTGACGCCCATCCCAATCATGTCGGTCACATCGAACGCTACCTCAGGTAAACGGGAATCCCGGTTGGTTGATAAAAGAAGATTGAACGCAACCTCATTCCCCACAGTACCAGCATCGAAAAGGGTCTGACCGCGGCGTAGTCCCGGGAATATCTTCTCCATGTAATGACCATATTGGGGGCGTTTGCCGGGACGACTTGCCGATGAGCATATTTTCGGTGAGAACCAGGCGCAGTACAGGCGAATTCTTACTCCGGTATGTACTGGAACACCTCCTCCAGGGGCACCTCGAACTCATTCGCAATGCGAAAAGCCAGCTCCAGGGAGGGTGAGTATTTGGCCGCTTCTATGGCATTAATGGTCTGCCTGGTTACACCGACGCGGTCTGCGAGTTCCTGCTGTGTCATTTCACCGTTGTTGAATCGCAGTACCCGGATACGATTTACGATCTTGTCATCTTTCTCTTTCATACTCTCCTAAAACTCTTTGTGGTAGTGGTAGATCTGGGTGGTGCGTTTGATGATATTGGAGGCGAAAAGTACAATGAACAGCAGGTGAAAGGTCGTTGTTGATGTGCCGATCATCCCGTGAAGTTCACTGATATCACTCAGCAGGCCCGATATAAAAAAGTTTACCAACAAGACCGCCACGGCAAAACTCAAAAAATTGTAGGCGTTCTTCAGGCCGTGGGCCTCGATCATAAAGTCCCGTTCATCTTTGTCGACCCGCTTCTTGTTCTCGCTTATCCCCACGATAATCTCTGCCACTACCGCTATCCAGAATACGTTGAAAAATATTTCCACGAACTGGTCTGAATAATCCGGAAGAAAATCAGGCCAGCCGTAAACAAACAGTACATAAAAAAAGACGATCGATACCGAGGTGGTCAGTGATGTCCAGGCCAGGATCTCCTGCTTTGACATGGCGTAACTCCTTTCTGGTTATTGCCAGTGGTTTATGGTTATGGTGTCTGACAATTTTTACGTATTGTATAAAAATAGTTACACAGTGTCATATATTTTTTACATTTCCAATATTAGAATGTCTCTAATTACCGAAAGGTGTCAATCAGGGGACCTGGCGTACTGGGAATAACCCGGCAGATGAGGCTGAACAAGATGGCAAGACTACAGTGTTACTACCAGCCCGTTTTCTGCGGCATGGGTGTAAAACTGATCGTAGATCCGGTTGGTGGTAACCATATCCCTGTCGCCGAGAACAATTAGTTTGCGCCGGGCGCGTGTCAGCGAAACGTTCAGGCGACGTACGTCCTCCAGGAAACCGATCTCGTTCTGCGGGTTGCTCCGGGTCAACGATATCAGGATGACCTCTTTTTCACGGCCCTGGAATCCGTCAACCGAACTGATCTCCAGGGGTTCGCAGTCCAGTTTGCGCCGGAGAAGATCCACCTGGTCATTATACGGCGTTATGATGCCGATATCGCCGGCGTCAATGCCGGACTGCAGCAAATGTTCAACCATCCGGGCCACCAGGCGGGCCTCTTCGGGGTTCTCCCTGGAGGTCGACCCCATCCGTGAGCGTTCCGCTGCATCGATCCGGGCGGTATCAACAAAAACGACGGGTTCACCGGGATCCAGGATCCGCTGCAGCTCCGGATCAACACTGCTCATGTCAGGATCCAGGTCGCTTAAGGTATGCGTTCTTACGGTATCGTCGGCTCTCAGCTTGCCCTGATAAAATTGTTCGCTTGAAAATTGCATGATCGCCTGATGCATCCGGTACTGGGTGCGAAGCATGCTTATGACGTTGGCATGTTGCTCGGACAGACGTTCGAACAGCGTTGTTGCAAGTCCCTTGTCAGTCGCCTCCCGGCTTTTGACCGTGGGCGGCAACTGCTTATGGTCACCGGCCATAACCACTTTTGAACCGTGTGTGATGGAAATCAGGCAGCCCGGTTCGGTGGCCTGTGTCGCCTCATCAATCACCACCAGGTCAAACTGTACTCCGTCCAGGAGCTCGCTGCCTGCGGTACTGTTGGTGGTACAGATTACCTCGTTCTCATCGATTACCTGATTTACCGCCTCCCCGCGCAATTTATCGGCTTTTTCAAAGAGGGTATCCATCTGCTCCCGGATCTCCAGCCAGCGGGCCATCTCCCTGATTGTTTCGGGCGGCACGCCCCGCGAACCGCGATTCTGGCCGGCCAGCTGTTTAATGCGATTGTCACTCATTCCGCGCCGGTATCGGCCGGAGGGCCGCGTGAATTGTTCCTGCTCCTCCTTCAGAGCGAACGCCTGTTTCCGCAGCTCTTCCGACCTCCGGTACTGTTCATTTTTGCTGATACAGTGATCAAGAGTGTGTTCGTGCAGCAGCCGGCTGACCCGCGCCGGATGTCCCACCCGAACGGCCTTGACTCCCTGCTCCACCAGGAATTCGAGCAGGTTGTCCACCGCCGTATTGGAGGCTGCCGATGCCAGGACCTTGTCACCAGAAGAAATTGCCTGCCGGATCAGCTCGCTCAATGTCGTGGTTTTACCCGTTCCCGGCGGGCCGTGCACCAGGTGCAGGAACTCCGCCCCGATCCCATTTCGTACCGCATTCTTTTGCGATTGATTCAGATCTGTATTAAACCAATTCCCGATATCTGCTTTCCGCACTTTATTAACCGGTTGCAGTCCCAACAGAATATCCCGTAATTCCGAGAGTTTTCCATCCGCAGTTTGCAACGTTTCCAGGGCTGCCTTCATCCGCTGATAGGTGATATCATTGACATACAGGTCCATCCGCAGATCCTTTCCGTAGATAAAACCCGGGGGATTGTCGAATGCTGCGGTGATAGAAAAGCTGGTCTTCTGAACAACAGTACCGGTGGGATTGTCGTCTCGGAGCGGATCATCCCGGGAGATCATAACCAGGTCGCCAACAGAGATCCGGGTATCAGGGAGTTCACGTCCTTGTTGCTGCCGTAAAAATTTCACCCGCTTTCCTTCCAGTCCCTCCCCTTCATCACGCCCGCGCAGATCCAGGATCGCCTTTCCTTCAGCCTGGCGCTGCCGCCCGCTCAGGGTGCGGATACTCTCTTCATGCTCCCGCATCTCCTCTTCTCGCTCCAGGTCGACAAGGTGCCTGAACCGGGTAACATAGGCCTCGATTTCCTCAAGCGGTTCGATCTCATCCGCCGCGGCCGGTTTCAGGGTTACCCTGGAGTTGGCAATGGTCTCCCCGTCTAGCTGTGAGATCAGGCGATCACTTAGATCACCCGGTATTTCGACAAGGGCGAATGAACCATTGATTTCGATATTTCCCACTACTGCCGGGTTGATATCTGTCTCGCCACCTATGGCTCCGAGGATATCCCCCGGTCCTGCCCCGTCGAGGCCGGTAATACAAACCTGTTCCATGGCTGAACTTCTGAGTTGAACTGATTTTGCCGAACATTGGAAACTACCAACCTGACGACCGGATCTCAATAATCCGGGCGATGGTCATGCCGTGTCTACCCAGCGTTTTTCCCGGTACTGGAACGGTTACTCCAGTACCTCCAGGGCTCGTTGCCGGCCGATCTCCATCAGTTCATGCATGCGGTCGTTTTCAAAATTAAGGGCACTGCCCAGTGGCTCTTTGGGATCAATGATTACCGGTTCGATATATTTATACCGGCTACCGTTCGACTTTTTCAACACGGCATCCTGCGACTCGGCCTGCCGTACCAGTTCATTAAGCGAAAGAAAACGGCTGATGTCTTCCTGAAAGATTTCGTCCAGAAGAATGTTAATCGTCCGAAAGGCAATGTTAATAATATCCGGGGATTCCTGGTTCTCCTTGGGGCCCTTTACCGGTTCGGTGGGTATGATTATGACCCGGTCCGGTTCGTATGGCAACACTTCGCTGATCGGTGAGATATTGCGAACCCCGCCGTCCACGCACATCATCCCGCCAATCATGGTGGGATTAAACATGACCGGTATAGCCGTTGACGACAGTACGCGATCGATATCCGCTTCATCTACACGATGGTCTCCGGTCCGACGGATAACGGCATTCACATATTCACCCGATTCCAGCTTTACATATCCAAAATGAAACGGGACCTTCGCCTTTTTCCCCATCAGGTGGTTTTTCATGAGGTTCCGCAGCGGTGCGTTATCATTCATAGATACCGGAGGATCGGAAATCCCCATCTTGTAGAACAGGAACTGCCGGGCGACTTTTAACAGCGAGTTTTTTCGCAGTACCTGCGAGGCGTCGATGCCTTCCCATACATCAACCATGGCATCAAATTGACCGGTGGCAAGCATGGACCCGTTGAGCGATCCCACGCTTACTCCGCTTATTGCTTCAAATTCATATCCCTTCTCCCTGAGTACCTGGAGTGCCCCCACTTGGAATGACCCTTTTGCACCTCCACCTGACAATACCAATGCGGTTTTACCTTCCATTGTCCCATCTCCTTTTTATTTATAACGTATGTTCGGAACTGCGGATCAACTTCAGTCCTTGTAATACTTTATGAATTTACTCTTAACTATATAATTAACAATTACTTAAAATAAAAACAGAGCCTTCGTTGCTCTGCATTTCCTTGATCGTCCGAAACATCATACGCGAGTATATTCCGTTAAAACCTGCAAGTGCCAGGATCATGGCATGGTGGTTTTTTACAAGTCGCGCACCCTGCAGCTGCAGGCACGCAGGAGATGCCGCGCTCGTAATCGCGATTTTCCTGGACGAGATCAGGGACACGGCCGGGGACGCTGGCGATTGTGTCAGACAGTGCGGCAGGAGCTTCACAACGGTCAGCCAGGGGTCAGTTCCCGTTCAGTTTGCGAACAAATTCACATCCGTCAATAACCGGGAAAAGCACCGTTAGCATGTATTCCTCACAAAAGTTTCCTGGCGAGATACGGGCTGGTTCGAGATGAGACAAAAAACCGGGTGGGCAATTCATGGTATTGGATGCAAAATCTGTTATACTTTCCGGGTAGGGAGCATGCGTAAAACCGACCATCTTAATACCACCTTACATCGGGCGAAATTCGGTTCAGCCGGGCATTTTGCATATCGAGTAGGCAGGCAACAAAAGCGGCAAAACGATGACAGAGGAAGCGGACAAACAAGCAGCCATACAGTATATCAGTTCTATCTCGGGATTGACGAAAGAACAGACGAACCTGCTGCTGGAGCGAATTGAACAGTTTGATCAACAGGCCTCTGTATCCCGGCTGCTGAAGCAGATCAGCAGCAAGCACATGCTGAAATTGCTGTTTTCTGCGGTGGAATCCGCCCATGATATGATCATGATTACCGATGCCCCGGATGAGATCGGGCAGGAGAAGATTATTTATGTCAACAGAGGGATGACGGAGATTACCGGCTACAGCCGGGAAGAACTGCTCGGCAGCAGCCCTAAAATGCTGCGGGGACCGGACACCGAGCAAGATACTATCGACCGTCTGAGAACACAGCTGGCGGAAGGGCAATCCTTTGAGGGAGAAACGTTCAATTACCGCAAAGACGGTTCCAGGTACCGCGTGCGGTGGAGCATTGATCCGGTCTATAACGACCGGGATGAAATCACCCATTTTATTGCTGTCCAGCAGGATATCACCGCCCAGTGGGAACAACGCAGGCGCCTGGAACAGATGCTCGAGGAGCGCGACTCCCTGCTGAGTGAAATCCATCACCGGGTCAAAAACAACCTGGCTGTTATCTCGGGTCTGCTCGAACTGCAATCCGCTAAAACCAAATCACCGGAAACCCGGGCGATTCTCGAGGAGAGCATAAACCGGATTCAGTCCATAGCGACCCTCCACGAGAAATTGTACGAAACCGGAGACTTCAGCGACATCGCCCTGCCCCGATACATCAGCGGCCTGCTTGATCACCTCATGAAAACGATGGATGGCAGTAGCGGTAATATCACACTGGAACAGGAGATCGTCGACGCCATAATTTCCGTTGAGCAGGCAGTTCCGTTGGCACTCATTCTTAATGAGCTGGTCACCAATGCGCTAAAACACGCGTTTGACGAGGGAGAAAAGGGACGAATCCGGGTTCAGATCGAGAACGACGACGGCTTCCTGATCCTAAATGTGTCCGATAACGGGAGCGGCATGCCGGACGAGCTCGAGATTGAAGAACTGAATTCGCTTGGACTTCGCCTGATTGATACTTTGAGCAAACAGTTGGGCGGTGAATATCACTTCGAGGAAAGGGACACCGGCACATTCTTTACCCTTCGGTTCAACACCGCCTAACCTGCATTTCTCACCAAGAAATTGGTTCTGCGGTAAGGCGAATGGGTAATCTCAAACGAAACGTATATTGATACATTGCGTACGCTATTTCCATCTTCAACGCAGCAGACGGGACCATTTCGCAGTCCACTCCCTGCTGGTATACCATTTGTAGTCAACAAATAACTGTAACTCACCGTATATCAGAGCATTACAGGAAATCTGACATAATTTCCGTGAGAAATGCAGGCTAAATATTGCTTCTCTCCCTTTGCCATACGCCGGTGGTAGAGCCTAGAATACTACCCGCTGTTTTTTCGGTACTTGGGGGATGATCTTCCTTGTTGACTTTTTTCTCCCACATCCTCCCACCTCCTGCCCCTCTTTCGCTCATCCATCCCCTGAAACGCAAGGAATACCACTTATACGGCATTTAAATGGCTATTTACGGAATAAACCCGGTGCTATAGCACTTACATTTCACGTAATTTATCAGTTAAAATCCATTTTACAGGGAAAAACCTTGACATATTCAATGCATTTAGGGTAAATTGTGGGTTGAAGTGGGAGAATGTGGGAGACCCCCGCTTATTGCATATAAATCCGGTTAACTGCTTAATTGCTCGGGGACTTCGTGCCAAGTTTCAAAGGTCAATATGAACATAGTGTAGACAGCAAAGGCCGAGTGAGCTTTCCGGCCAAGCTGCGCAAGAGTCTCACCCCCGAGGCGCAGGAGCGGTTTACCATTTTACGAGGTGTCGACCCCTGTTTGCAACTGTATCCTGCCGACGAGTGGCAAGAATTTGAAAAACGATTGTCCAGGATCAACAGTTATTCGGAAGAGGGACGAACCGTAAAGCGGCACCTATTGCGTTATGCAGAGGATATTTCCCTGGATAACCAAAATCGCATTGCTCTCCCTTCACAGCTTATGGAATATGCCGGCATAGACGAAAAGGCGGTATTTATCGGTAGCGTGGAATATGTCGAAATATGGTCGCCGGGTAAACTTGCCGAAGAGGATTCCGAAATTTCAGATGAAATGTACCAGCAACTTTTTGAGCGTGTGATGGGTGATGAAGAGATCCATGGCAACACATGAGCAGAATAACAGCGATCCATATTACGAGCACCAGCCGGTACTGCTCGAGGAGGCGGTGTCTCGGTTAATTACCGATCCCGCCGGTATCTATGTGGATGCCACGCTGGGCGGCGGCGGGCACAGCAGCGAAATACTGAAACAACTCGATTCAGGCGGTACCCTGATCGGCATTGACCAGGACGACGAGGCCCTGGAAGCGGCCACCAGCCGGTTGGATCACGATCCGCGGTTTACCGCCATCAAAGGCAATTTTGGGTACCTTGACCGGTTGATCCCCCCCGAACTGCGCGGGAACCTCTCCGGCCTGTTGCTCGACCTCGGGGTATCAACCCATCAGATCAAGGAAGCCGAACGAGGGTTCAGCTTTCAACAGGATGGACCACTGGATATGCGGATGGGCAATCTCCGCGGGGTAACGGCCTACGAAGTGGTCAACAGGTATTCGTACGAAGATCTGCGTGACGTTATTTTCCACTACGGAGAAGAACGGAAAAGTCGTGAAATAGCCCGTGCAATCATCAGTGCACGACCGGTGGAAACGACCGGCAAGCTGCGCGAGGTTGTCGAGCGGGTGGTTCCGGAACAGTACCGGATAAAAAGCCTGGCGCGGGTATTCCAGGGAATCCGAATCGAGGTAAACCGTGAGCTGGATATGCTGAGAAATGTACTGGAACTGTCGCTGCAACTGCTTAAACCCAAAGGACGCATTGTGGCCATCTCCTACCACTCGCTGGAGGATCGCCTGGTAAAGCGCTTTTTCAGAGCCGGCAATTTTGAAGGTAAGATCGAAAAGGATTTTTACGGTAACGACTTGTCTCCTATACGAGAAATATCAGACGGCATCATCACTCCCTCCGACGCGGAGGTAGAGCGCAACCCTGCTGCACGAAGTGCCAAAATGAGAGTAGCCGAAATTAAAGAGGAGAGCGAGGTATAGCATGCTGGTTAAAACCCCACTGCAAGAGGAACGGAAAGGCAACACAAGACCGAATAAACGTCCATCCGCCAAACACGGAACTCGGCGTTCGGGAAAGCGATCGGCATCCAATGGTTCCGGCAACGTCGTTTACGGGAAAAAAAGGAGCCGGAAAAAGGAAAGTAGCTTTTCACTTCCATCGCTTCCTGCGTGGAAAATAATACTCGGGGCGATCGTAATCGGAGCGCTCGGTGTACTCTACCTGAACCACGTGTTTGCCACCCGGCAGTTGCTGGCAGAAGTACAACAGCTGGAAAACGAGTACCAGAAGGCACAGCGCCGGTATGAGGATTACCGGCTCACCTACGACCGCATGATTGGTCCGAAAGAGATCTATGAAAAGGCCAAAGAGCAGGGGTTTGTAAATGGCGGCCCGGCCGACAAGGTAATAACAGTGGAGGTGGAATAGATGACCGACACACGTGCCGCCATAATGGGTCGCCTGTTTGCCCTCTTCGGGCTGCTGCTTATACCGTGTGCCATCGGTTTCCAGCTGTTCCGGATCAATTTCCTGGAAGGCGCGGAACTGCGGGAACTCTGGAACGAGCAGGCGATCGACTATATCTCCATTCCGGCACAGCGAGGAAATATCTACGATAATGACGGAACCCTGCTGGCTACAAATTCGGCAGCCTACAAAGCGGCTATCGATCCCCGCCTCGAGGGGTTAACCGGGCAACAGATCACCGAAGTTTGCCGTACGCTTGCCTCTTACACCGGAAAAAGCGCATCGTACTTCCGGCACAAAATTCAAAACGCCCCGCCCCGTTCGCGCTACGTGGTGCTGGCTGAACACCTCAGTGTGGATGCATACCTTGAGCTCAATGCGCTGGATATTCCCGCACTGATCCTCGAAGAGCGGTACCAGCGAAGATACAATTTCGGCACGCTCGCGGCACATCTTCTGGGTTTTGTAAATCACGAGACAAAAGGAGTAACCGGGCTGGAATATGAATACAACAGCCAGCTCGAGGGACAGGACGGGCGCCAGCAGGTCCGCCGCGACCGGAACGGGCGTATTTTTGCCTATGTGGGTGCACCGCGAAAGCAGCCCCGGCAGGGATACTCCCTGCACACCACCATAGACTCCCATATACAGGCGATCCTGGAGGAAGAACTTAAAGCCGGGATCGATCGTACCAAATCCAACTACGGTTCAGCCATTGTTATGGACCCCCGAACGGGGGCCGTAAAGGCGATGGCGAATTTTCCCACATTCAACCCCAACAAGCCCGCCTCTTCAAAGACGGAGAACCGTAGAAATTATGCGATTTCGGATATGATTGAACCCGGCTCTACTTTTAAACTGGTCACCGCGGTAGCCGCCGTAGAACAAAATGTTGTTTCGTTCGGGGAAGTGTTCGAAACGCCCGAGGACGGCGAAAAGTTGATCCACGGTCAGATGATGCGTGACCACGATCCCCTCGGCACCCTGCGGCTGGACGAGGTGTTCGAGCAGTCGTCGAATATCGCTACGGCCGAAATAGCCATGCGGCTTACCCCCAACGTATTTTACCAGTATGCCCGGAATATGGGATTTGGCACTCCAACCAATATCGATCTGCCCAATGAAGAATCAGGAAGGTTGCAGAAACCGTACGAATGGAGCCGCGTTACCCTGCCCTGGATGGCGATCGGGTATGAGGTGCAGGTCACACCGCTTCAGCTCATCCAGGCATATGCCGCGTTTGCCAACGGAGGCAAGATGATGCGCCCCTATATCGTTGACAAAATTACCGATGCCGAACAAAATGTAATTCACCGTAATCACCCGGTGCAGGTACGTCAAATTGCCGAGCGGGAAACCCTGGAGAAACTCTATCCCGTCTTTGAAGAAGTCGTGGCCGACTCCGGTACGGCACGATGGGCGCAGGTGGAAGGATTGAACATAGCCGGGAAAACGGGTACGGCCCAGAAGTTTATCGACGGCCGCTATCGATCGGCATACCGCGCCTCTTTTGTCGGCTTTTTCCCGGCCGATGACCCAAAATATGTTTGTCTCGTTGTTCTTGATGAGCCGCAGACCAGTATCTACGGCGGATACACCGCCGGTGTCATTTTCAGGCAGGCCGCTACTCGCATTGCGGGGCTCGACGGCGACATCCAAAAACAGATTCGCCGGGAGGAGCACGAGCAGATGCTGGTTCGGGTACCCGATGTAACAAATATGGACATCGGATACGCCCGTTCGATACTGGAGACTCAACATATTGAATACGAAACCGACGGCGACGGATCCTGGATCAGCCGCCAGCAACCGCGTGCCGGGGAGAAACTCCAGGCCGGTGCAGAAATTACTCTGACCCTTACCGAAACTCCGATCGACACGCTGAATACAGACAATATTCCGGAAGGCTATGCCCGCATCCCCGACGTCGGCGGTATGGATATGCGCAGGGCCCGCACGCTCGTTAACGGGCTGGGGTTCGAATTCAGAATGATCGGATCGGGGACTATTTATACGCAGTTTCCGCGTCCGGGAGATCTCATGCAAAAAGGGCGTACCGTTACGGTACGCGGAAAGTCGAAATCACTTGAAACGCTTGCAGGTACCTAGCATCCAGGGTGCAATAACAGACCATGACCATTGAAGAACTCATAGAAATTTGTCAGCCGCTCGATGTGCACGGGCACCGGCCCCGCACAATCGGCCGCCTCACGCAGGATTCGCGCGAGGTCAGGGAGGGGTCTGTATTTATCGCGGTACGCGGCACCCAGGTTGATGGTCATATGTTCATTGAAAATGCCATATCCCGGGGCGCACGGGTCATCATCTGTGAAGATATCTTCTACTCCGAACGGGATGACGTCTGCGTGCTGGAAGTGGAGAATACCCGTTCCCTGGTGGGACCGCTGGCCCAGTCTTTTGAGGGAAATCCGGCAGAAGAGCTCGCCATAATCGGCGTTACGGGAACCAACGGTAAAACCACTGTTACCAGTCTTGTGTACAAGACCCTCAAACAACTCGGGGTCCAAGTATCCATGCTGGGTACCGTTGCCAAATATATCCGGGACGAAGAGCTGGAAAGCCTTCTTACCACTTCCGATCCCGTGGAACTAGCGGCCGACATGCGCCGAATGGTGGAAGCCGGATCTACACATCTCGTGATGGAGGTCTCCTCCCACGCCCTGGACCAGCAGCGTGTGGGCGGTATCGAATTTGATATTGCCGCATTTACCAACCTCAGTCACGATCACCTCGATTACCACGACTCGCTGGATGACTATGCCGCCGCCAAAAAGAAGCTATTTGACGGGCTTTCCGCAGAAGCCACGGCGGTGGTAAACGGGGACGATCCCCACGGATCCTTCATGCTGAGCAGTTGCAATGCCCGTAAAATACGGTTTGGTTTTGCCGGGCGAACCGCACAGGAACGGGAAGTACGCTGCCGCCTTGTTTCCAACACCACCGAAGGTATTGAGCTGGAGATTGATGATATTACGATTAGCAGCCCCCTTGTGGGCCGCTTTAACGCCTATAACGTGGCGTTATCGTTCATAATATGCCGTGTCCTAGGATATGAAGACCATGAGATCGCAGAGGCCCTGAGCCGGGTACACGGTGCTGCGGGACGGATGGAACGGGTTCGGCCTACCATCGAGATTCCGGATGCCCCGCTGGTACTGGTTGATTATGCCCATACACCGGATGCCCTCGAAAATGTTCTGAGCACGCTGGAAAACCTGAAAAAAAAGAATCAACAGATTCATTTGGTATTCGGGTGCGGCGGCGACCGTGATAAACTGAAACGTCCCCGGATGGCTGAAGTTGCTGAACAACTTGCCGATGCGATTACCGTAACCTCGGACAATCCGCGTTACGAGGACCCGGCGGCGATCATCGACGATATGGTCCAAGGTTTTTCAAGCTCCGAGGCATACGAGGTGATTATCGACCGGAAAGAGGCGATTTTCAACGCCGTATCGACAGCCGGGTCCCGCGACATCATTCTGATTGCCGGTAAAGGACATGAAACATACCAGGAGATCGGCGATGAACGTCGTGCTTTCGACGATCGGGAAGTAGCCAGGGAGGCTCTCAATCAATATTCCGATACCGGGGAGGTGCACTGATGCTGTATGAACTGATACACTGGCTGGAAGTCAACTATCAACCCCCGGGGTTCAGTGCGTTTGAATTTATTACCACACGCAGTGCGGTGGCCGCCGCCATGGCCCTGTTTATCAGCCTCCTTATCGGCAGAAGCATCATCCACTGGCTGGAACGGATGCAGCTCAAGGAGGTAATCCGGGAGGATATCGGGCTCGACGCCCACCTGAGCAAGGCTCACACCCCCACAATGGGAGGTGTCATCATACTGCTGGCGGTGCTGATCCCGGCTCTGTTTTGGATGAAGATGGACAGCGTTTATACCTGGATGATCGTACTCGTTACACTCCTGCTCGGTATCGTGGGGTTTGTGGATGACTACATCAAGGTGGTCAAAAAGGATAAATCCGGACTCCACAGCCGTTTTAAACTGGGCGGGCAAATTATCGTGGGCCTGGGGCTGGGCAGCGTACTCTATTTCTACCCCGATTTCTCGGAGTTCAATACCCTGACGACTGTGCCGTTCCTGAAAAACGTAAATATCGATTACGCCATTTTCGGGGAAGCCCTGGGCTGGGTGGTCTACATCCCCGTGGTCATATTCATTATCACAGCGGTCAGCAATGCCACCAATCTTACCGACGGGCTCGACGGACTGGCAGCCGGCACCTCTGCCATTGCGGGCCTGATACTCGGCATTTTCGCTTACGTATCGGGCCGAACCGACTTCTCCAGCTTCCTCGACATTATCTACCTGCCGGGCGCCGGGGAGTTGACGATCTTCTGCGCTTCGCTGGTCGGGGCCTGCATGGGCTTCCTCTGGTACAACACCCATCCCGCCTCCGTATTTATGGGAGATACCGGATCGCTTGCACTGGGTGGAGCATTCGGTGCACTTGCCCTGATGCTGCACAAGGAACTGCTGCTGCCTATTGTCTGTGGAATCTTTTTTGTTGAAACACTTTCGGTCATCATTCAGACTGCCTGGTTCAAGTATACCCGGAAACGGTATGGCGAGGGCCGGAGGGTGTTCCTGATGACCCCGATACATCACCATTTTGAAAAGCTGGGATGGCCGGAATCCAAAATCGTTGTTCGATTCTGGATCATCGCCGTACTGCTTGGAATCCTGAGTCTGCTGACACTGAAACTGCGATGAGAGAAGTGCGAGATCAACATATCGTCGTTATCGGAGCTGCCCGCAGCGGGATGGCTGCTGCCACCCTGCTGCGTAAAAAGGGGGCAATCGTTTTTGTTACGGAACAACAACGGCTCCCGGAGCAGACTCGCCAGCACCTGGAGGCACTCGACATCCCGTATGAAGAGAACGGGCATACCGATCGCGCGCTTGAAGGGGCTTTTGCGGTAGTGAGTCCCGGTGTGCCGACGGAAGCCCCGGTGGTACAACAGTACCTGGAACAGGGCAAGCAGGTCTATTCCGAAATTGAAGTGGCCAGCTGGTTTAACCGGGACCCGATGGTTGCAGTGACCGGCAGCAACGGTAAAACGACCGTCACAAGCTGGCTTGGACACACCTGGAAGTGTTCTGCAAGAAATGTAACGGTGGCCGGAAACATCGGACAGGCATTTTCGGAC
>JAWVZC010000043.1:0-17387 GCA_033722415.1 Balneolaceae bacterium
GCCGAACCTACCGGTGGCACGTGCCCTGTGGAATCCCAAACCCGAGCTTAAAACCGCAGCCAGGGCGTGGATTCTCTCCGGCGGATCTCATCACACCGTCTTCAGTCAGTCCCTGGACGCAAACCATATCCGTGACTTCGCCGAAATGTTCGGTGTAGAATGCCTTGTTATCGACGAGGACACCGAGATTAACAACTTCAAGCGTACACTGCGAGCGAATCAGGCTTATTATCGTTGAATGGGCGTACAATATATCGCTTATCCCGGGTACAGATTCCTTTTTTTAGCGAAATATGTACTCACCAACTGATTGGAGGATAACCAGGAGATCCTCACTTCCAAACTATTTTACCGGTTGCCAATGGATTAGCCCCGGATTTCTCACAAGTATTGAGGATTAATTCATGTATCATAAAGGCCAATGACTTATATCATATATAACAATAACATCAGGTATAACAAGGTGTATTGGGCTGCGAAATTTACTCATCACGTTTCAGCTTGTCGTTCTTCAGTCCCTAATCCTCTCGGAGTTTGTTTACACAAAAAGGAACATCTCTGTCATCAGAAAAGTGCAAGTGTGATATTTTGCAAAAGATGCCATAACTAAAACGGAACGAGTGTAGAACGGGTTGGACTGCCTGCATCACTATTCCTGTGTCTTCAGTCTTGTTGCGCCGGTCAGGTAATCGTGATAACGGTTTAAATGCGTTACCTCTCTGGATCCGGCTTCAGAGCTCCGGCATAAACACGGAGGCGCTAATCCATCAGCACCAGCAACTGATCGAGGGTGAAGTTCTCAAAATTATCGATGACTAGGTGGCACGAATGGAGCTCCTCGCGCGTGTGGGTTGTTGTCACTCCGATGACCACGGCTCCGGACGCCAGCCCTGATTCGATACCGGAAACCGAATCTTCGATGACGATGCATTGGGGGGCTTTCAGCCCTATTGCCGCGGCTGCATTGTGATAGGGCTCAGGGTGCGGTTTGGTATGGGTGACATGCGAAGAGTCCAGCACGGCATCAAAATGGTCATAAATACCGAGCTCATTAAGTATGAAATCGGCGTTTTCAGAGGGGGCTGAGGTGGCCACCACCATCTTTACGTTTTTCTTCCTGAGATCCCTGATAAATTCGATTACGCCCGTTACCTGCATCGCCTCGGGATCGAACATATCACGAAAAATCTGTTCCTTTTCATTGGCCAGTTCCTCCAGTCGCTGAGAGGAAATTTCCCCGAATATCTTCGGAATCCACTCCTTGTTGGCTCGCCCGTAGATGTTGTTCTTCAGGTAATCATCATCAATTTGGATCTGGTGTTTTTTACAGAAAATATTAATCGCTTTTTTGTGGGCGGGATTGCTGTGCACGATGACCCCGTCCATGTCAAACAGAACACCGAAATTACTGCTCATTTGGTAGTAGTATTAAGTTAAACCCGTTGTAACGACCAGTACCGGGTATTATTGAAGTTGTTTTGGGCCTGAATATACAAATGCATTTCCTATTGCCTAATTATTTCCTGTTGAAATCATTATGGGAATAATTTCTTCGAAATGTTGTCGCTAACATCAATATGTGATGAACTTATCTCCGGAGAGTTCGTAGAATATGCATGCAAAAGCTGCCGGTTACAGGATACTAATCAGCAGTAATGAGTGACAGGCACAGGACACTATTGTCTACGCTTTCAATTAGTATTCAGGCGGATGATCGTTACAAATCACGGTTCTGAAGACTCTTGCTTTGGCCGGCAACACACAAAGAAAACAACAAATAAGGAATGCGATACATGAAAAAAACGATACTGTTCCTCCTGCTTTTTGGGGGTTCCGGTGTTCCCCTGGCGGCTGGCCAGAATTTCGATTTCGGGTTGAGTGTTGACGGGGGATTTCCGCAGGGAAATTTCAAACGCAACGTGGAAAGTAACGGCCTTGGGCTTGAAGCATTTGCGGCTTACCGTATCCACTCCTCTCCAGTCAAAGTGGGGATCAATCTCGGTTTTGTTACCTACGGAAACGATACCAGAAAAGAGATCTTCAACCCGAATATTCCGGAGGTTAGGGTGGGTGTACGAACCAACAACAATATCTTTACCGGGCATCTTTTCACGAGATTTGAATCTGCCGAAGGAATTGTACGGCCCTATTTTGATGCACTCGCGGGGCTGAACTACCTCTTTACGGAAAGCAGGGTCGAGGACGATGACTGGGGCGAGACGATCGCCTCCACCACCAATTTTGACGATACCGCCTTTAGTTATGGCCTCGGGGGCGGGGTAAAGTTCAAAGTTGCCGAGTCGTATGATCAGTTCGGCAAACCGCTGAAGTGGTTTATCGACGTGAGAGCCAAATATCTGGTCGGCGGGGAGGCCGAATACCTGAAAGAAGGGGCCCTGCGAAATGAAAATGGCAGGCTGGTTTACGATACCAGCAGGTCAAGCACCGATTTGCTCACCGTCGGGCTTGGGTTTGTGGTATCTTTTTAATGAAAGCCAGTAGATAACTGAAAAGCTTCTTTTGAAGTCAAAAAGAGCTTTTCAGTACTACCAGTACCAGATCGTTTTCTCTGCCTTACTCAGCGGGCCAGTCCCCGTAAATGCTCTGGTATGAAGACAGGTCGGTACCCAGAAGCTCTCGCTGTGTGCCCAGGATAATGGCATTCATTACGGCACGGGGCGATACATGAAGACGGAGATTCGGGGCATTCAAACCGGTTATTGAAATCTTGCCAAAGTGGCCGAAACCAAGGGCATGTCCGTTTTCATGAAGTGCAACTGTTTCAATATCGATGGCACCTCCGCTGTTACCGGCATCGGTCCATAGGAAATCATCGTTGTACCAGACCTCTTTCAAGGCCACATCGTTATACCCGTCGTTATTGATATCGGTCGGATTATCGTTTTGATCAACCCAAACAAACGTAAACGTGACACCAAGTACATTTTCACGAGCGCCGGGTTCAAGGACGATATCGAACAGTTGGCCGGGCAAAAATCCCACTTGAGAAATATCCGCCAAAAAGGGATTGCCCCCGAGAATAATACTCGGGTTTTCGGCTGTGGTCGGGCGTTTGGTAATAATCAGTTTCGAGCTGTTGTCGGCAGCATCCCAGGTGTCGAACGAAGCATCGATAGCGGGAATGCCGTTGATAGCATCATCGGTACCGAAATTGGCCGTTGCAAACGGTCCCCAGGTGATATAATTGAGGGTATTCCCGTCGGAAGAGCGGCGCGGATCGCCCGGTACCCACTGTGCATTAAGACGCAGCCTACGGTCGTTTGCAAAAATAATCTGTCCCTTTGCCGGTTGTTCGGAATTGCCGCTGGTAACGGTTTCGGCATAGGCCAGTCGAATATTCAGTCCGCGTTCTGCCAACTGCGTGTTCACCTTCTTGATATCAGGAACAGATTTGAACTGCATGCGTCTGCCATCGAAGTCGGTGCCCGGTGCACTGCTCTTGACCCCGATTGACGGATCATCTGACGTCGTATCCCCCGGTGTTGTCAGAGTTGGATCACTGCAGGAAGTGACAAGTAGTGCAAGAAAAAACGAAGTAAAAACAATTTTTATACGTGACAGCATGGGTACCTCTTGATTAATGTTGTTTTTAAAATAGGAGTGTGAGATAAATAGGTTTAAACAAGTAAGCGTTTTCGGAACAATAAATCCAGTTATAGGTAAAGAATGAAAGAAGCGGGTATCCGGCTAAACGTCCGGATCATCGTCAATGGCTGAAATATAATCCCCCGGATATCGACTGCAGTGCCTCTCCATCGTCATTGGCTGCCAGGTTGGCTTCCAGTACCAGGTTCAGATGACTGGTCAGGAAAACATCAATCCCGACAGGAATGATCACGGCATGCAGAACAGTGCCTTAGGGAAAAACAGGTTCATAACTGATCCCGGAGTATATCCCGGCCTGCCCGGCCTGTTTGCCCGCGATAACAGAGAGTTTGAGCCCCGGTTTTTTCCAAACATGCACCCTGGCCAGCAAAGAGATGTTTACAGGTGATCGGGGTTCGGCGGCAATCCCAAACCGAATATGACCACCCAAGTAGGTCTTGTCTTCAAACAAACCTACCTTCCCGTGGAGTGTCTTGCTGCCGTTAACTCCATAGGCCCCGCGCAGTAGGAGCATTGTCTCTTGCGATTGGGTAAGTACGACCGGTTGAATGCCGAGCGAAAGATGGCGCTGTGCAGGTGAATGGCGATTCATAAAAAACCCATCCTGGGCCCGGATGTCGGCAGCAAACAGAAACAGGAGCAGGAATAACGGCAGCGGGATTATTGAAGGATTTCGGGTCATCTCAATTTGAATTGGATTTTAGCATTCCTTCACTGAAAGTCCCGCATATCGATTTGTTCCGACGGGTACGGTGGATAAATATCAATGATCTGTGAATCCGTATTCGGTGTGATGGTGGATGCCACACCTGTTGCCTGCTGCTGGAATGAACAGGTGTCGGCAGGCTGGCAAACATCCGGGAAACAAAGAGCGATAAATCCGGAGATCTGCCGGAATGCCTCCCTTCTTATTCCTGTTGAAAGGTTCGAAAAAGAATATTCCCGGTTACAGGCTATGAAAAATATCAACATCAAGCGCGTATTTGACAGAAACCAGAAGCAACCGAATCCGGAGGGTGATTACGTTGTCTACTGGATGCAGACTGCGCACCGACTTCACTACAACTATGCGCTCGAGTATGCGGTGGGATGGGCTAACAAGCTGGGCAAGCCGCTGCTGCTCTACGAGGAGCTGAAATGCGACTACCGCTGGGCCTGCGACCGCTTTCACCGGTTTTATCTCGAGGGGATGCAGGAGCACGGGTATTATGCCGAGCAGCACGGTCTGAACTACCTGCCGTTCGCGGAGGTAACACCGGGTGCCGGCCGAAAAGCTTACAAACGTGTTATGGAGAAGGCCTGCTGCCTGGTCACTGACGAGTACCCGGTATATTTCATCCGCGAGCGGAACAGGCGGCTGGGCAAAGAGCTGCAAATCCCGGTTATTACGGTCGATACCAACGGGCTGATTCCACTGGGAGTTACGGAGAAGGATCCCTATAACGCCTACTTCTTCCGGAAGATCATGCAACGCAATTTCCTGGAGTGTTACACCCATCCCCCCAAAAAGGATCCGCTGGATAATCTGGAGAACAGGGAGCGGCTCGACCTTGATGCCATCCGAAGCCTATTTCCCGAAACGGGTCGTCTGCCGGGAGATGTCACCGGGTTTATCTCCGGCCTGGATATCGATCACTCCGTAGGGCCACTGGAGATCACGGGAACCCGAAAGGCGGCGCTCGGCAAGCTGGGTCAGTTTGTGCAATATGGACTGTCCGAGTATGACGAGAAGCGCAACGACCCCGACGAAAACAAAGTGAGCGGGCTGAGCCCGTGGCTCCATTTCGGCAAGATTTCGACCCATGAGATCCTGCAAACGGTGCTGCAGCACCAGCCGGAAGGGTGGGACCTGGACAATATCACCTTCAACAAGGGATCTACTGGCGGCTTTTTCAACGGTGATCCCAATATCGACGGATTCCTGGATGAGCTGATCACTTGGAGAGAGGTCGGCTTCCATTTTGCCCACCACCGGCCCGACTACGCCGAGTTCGAAAGCCTGCCCGACTGGGCGCTTAAGACACTGCGCGACCATGAAACCGACCCGCGGGAGTGGGTATACAGTTACGAGGAGCTCGAAAACGCCCAGACCC
Source organism: Balneolaceae bacterium (assembly GCA_033722415.1). Lineage (GTDB taxonomy): Bacteria > Bacteroidota > Rhodothermia > Balneolales > Balneolaceae > JAMQKA01. The sequence goes on from JAWVZC010000043.1 coordinate 5,721, forward strand.
ATGACGAAATATGGAACGCCGCCCAGCGGCAGCTCCGCCGGGAGGGCATCATCCACAATTACCTGCGGATGCTGTGGGGCAAGAAAGTGATCGAATGGACCCCCGACCCCGAAACCGCACTGGATTACCTGATCGAGCTTAACAATAAATTTGCCATTGACGGGCGCGACCCCAACAGCTACTCCGGCATTTTCTGGTGTTTCGGCCGGTTCGACCGCGCCTGGCAGGAACGACCCATCTTCGGCAAAATCCGTTACATGACCAGCCAAAGCACACGCCGCAAAGTGAAACTGAAGCGCTACCTGCAGAAGTACGGCCCGCAGCAGTCGTTGATGTAGCTCATAGTGTTGAAAGGCAGGGTGATTTCGGGAAATGTGATGTAATGTTGATCGGCAAAACCAATATAATGTATTTCCCCGCTCATACATTATGATTTAAAAAGGACAGTATGACTCTTCAGCAGATTTGAAAATTCCCAGCTACTCAATATCCGGAAGGTACTACTCAATACATCCTCCTGGAGTGAAAATAGATAAAGAGAGGGGATCGCCATTGGGAGTATAATCGGCGAGGTTCGGTGTAACACCTGCGTTTCTGTCATTGTTTAACTTCTTGTAATGTATCGTTTGGCATCTTCCAAATGCGGGCCAGGAAGGGATATCCCCTTTCACGTAAAGACATAACCACTATTTACATGCTAAAGGTGTTCAATCAACGCCGTCACCAGTTTTGCAAAGTCCTCTTTGCGCAGTTCCGCCGCTTTCGAGACCTCCTCGTGGTTGAGCTTGCCGTCCGTCACCCCAGCCGCCATATTGCTGATCATGGAGATGGCAGCCGTTTTGATACCGAGCCGGGCCGCCTCCATCAGCTCCGGGGCGGTACTCATGCCCACGGCATCCGCCCCCATGATGCGGTATGCGCGAATTTCCGCTTTGGTCTCGTAGTTGGGGCCCTTGGCGTAGATATAGGTGCCGAACTGGGTGGTGATGCCGAGATCGGAGGCAAGCTTCCTGATCTCGGGCACCCGGCGGTGGTGGGTATAACGGAACTGTTTGTACCCCTGCGGGGTGATCGTCATATTCTGGCGTATTATATCCTCGATCACCATCAGGTCACCCACCGAAAACGATGTATTGATCGCTCCGGCCGCGTTGGAGATGATCAGCTGTTCTGCCTGTAACGCCTTGGTCAGGTAGACCGGCAGCACGGTTTGTTCAAACGAGTATCCCTCGTAGTGATGAAACCGCCCGGAAAAGGCGATGATGCTGTTATCACCGATTGTACCGGAGATCAGGGTGCCGTCATGCCCCTGCACGGAGGTCGCCGGGAAGTGCGGGATCGTGGAGTAGGGGATGGCACTGTTTTTTTGGATCCGGCCGGCAAACCCGCCGAGCCCCGATCCCAGTATGATGACCGCCCGTGGCGATTCCGGCACACCGCGCCCCGAAAGAAATGAGATCGTATCATCGAGATAGTCAGGAAGTGGCATCGGCATCTAGGTGTTCAATTGTGTATCCCTGTTTCTGCTGGTAATCGCTGAGCCGGAATAGCGGATGATGGCTGTCGTGGTATCCCATAATGATGTACTCCTCTTCGTAGGCTCTTTTGAGAATTCGTTTGCGGATCTCCATGCTTTGCTCCGGTTCATAATCGTATTTTGCGGCGAATTTACGGTTCACTTCCCCGCGAACAGCCAGGATATCTCCGGCCATCATGTAGCGGGAACTCCCGTTGTTGAACCAGATCACCTGGGAGTGTTCAGTGTGCCCGCCCACCTCCTCGACGGTGATTTCCGGGTAGGGCCGGTCTTCGGCATCGAGGAAGTGCAGGTCGGCCCGGGCATCCACAAAGTGCAGGAACTGTGTTTTCTCGTCATCGTAATAGGTGTCTTTGGATATGGCCTTTTCCCATTCCGCTTCCGAAACCCATAACCGGGCCTCGGGAAAGGTCAGTTCCCAGTAGCCGCTACTGCGGCCGGCGAGTCCGCCGATATGATCGTAGTGCAGGTGACTGCAGATAATATCGGTAATATCGTATTCCGTCAGATCGTGTTCCGCCAGGTTCTCTTTGATCGTTTCGGTGCTGGTATCTTCGCCGAACTCCCCGATTCCCACGTCAAACAGGTAGTTGCGTTCCCCGGCTGTTACCAGGAACGGATTCAGGGAGATTTTGAGGGCTCCCTTGGCCGGGGGATCTTCCCGGCCGATTCGGTAAAACGTTCCGTCGGTTCCGACACTGAAGGTACCCTCGTAAAGGGGATAGGCAGAGGTAGATATATCGGAGGTTGTCGGTGAGTCCATCAGAGGTGATTAACGAAGGGTTAGCTGTTGTGGTTGGATTTTTTTTCATGTTTGTCGTAGGCGTCGATGATCTCGCGGACCAGGCGGTGCCGAACCACGTCGTTCTGGTCGAGGTAGACAAAGCGGATTCCCTCGATCCCTTTCAGGATATCCTGGATCGAGATCAGCCCGGAATGACGCTTCTGGGGGAGATCGGTCTGGGTGATATCGCCCGTGATAATCGCCTTGCTGTTGAAGCCGATCCGTGTCAGGAACATCTTCATCTGCATGTTGGTGGCGTTCTGGGCCTCGTCGAGGATCACAAACGCATTGTTGAGGGTTCGCCCGCGCATGTAGGCCAGCGGGGCGATTTCGATCACATTCTTGGCCAGGTGCAGCTCCAGCCGGTCATATTCGATCATCTCCTCCAGCGCGTCGTAGAGCGGCCGCAGGTAGGGATCGATCTTTTCGCGAAGATCGCCGGGCAGGAATCCGAGTGTTTCTCCCGCCTCCACAGCCGGCCGCGCCAGGATGATCTTCTTGACCTGCCGCGATTTCAGGGCGCGCACGGCCAGGGCTACGGAGGTAAAGGTTTTTCCGGTACCGGCCGGACCGATGGCAAAGACGATATCATTCTGTTCCGAGGCGGTGACGATTTCTCGCTGGCCCGGCGTTTTGGCGGTAATGGTTTCCCCCGACTGCGCGTTCAGGATAAAATTCTCCGCGGAATCGGAACGGTCGCGGAGGGGATTGGTTTTTTTGGGTTCCGTTTGCCCGCCCTGTTTGAGCGCCAGGACAGTCTCAAGATCAGCGGTGGTTAGATCACCGTTACGCTGCACCATATCGATCAATTCCGAAATGACGTCGCGGATGTCGGCGAGATCAGGTTCCGGTCCCCTGAGTTTAATGCTGTTACCGCGGACCGTGATTTTGGTATCGGGATAGGCGTCCTCGATTTTGGTGAGGTGTTCGTCCTCAAAACCAAGCAGGAGTACGGGCTCTACATCCTCAATATGAATGGTGTCTTCACCAATGTTCTGTTCTACTGCGATAGGCGCTCCTCACAACATTTTGTTGCACTTCATTCGGCTGAAAGATAAAAATAAATGGGAGATGAATTAAACTCTCCGGTATAACTCATTACCGGGGTATCGTGGTAAAACGTTTTGAGCCGGTAATCGTTCACGCACGAGGTTCACAGTGTTAAAGCAGCTGTCTTAGGCGGCTGGTTGGCAGTGGAAAAGCAGCAGGTCTGCCCCCGGCTTAGGGACCGATTGAACATGCACCGGCACGCCCCATGCCATACCTCAGAAACCCCGTTGAATGTCTGGAAGTGGAAGTAAAAGAATAAATAATGACAGGGCAGCTGTGCAGGTAATTAAGATGAAACCGAATTACGCCCACTCCCGGCTGCCGGCGCTGGCCTTCTCCTGGAGCTCCCCGATCCGATTCGGAATATTCCGGGCTTTGAAAACGGCGCTTCCCGCCACGAGAATGTCGGCACCTGCGCGTGCAATTTTTGTTATGTTGTTCAGGTTTACACCGCCGTCCACAGCCAGCAGATAGTTGTAGTCATCCCGGCGTCGCAGGTCCACCATCCGGGAGAGACGTTCGTATGTTTTGGGGATAAAATCCTGTCCCCCGAAACCGGGGTTGACACTCATTACCAGCACCATATCCACCATATCCAGTATTGGTTCAATAGTGCTTAGTGATGTAGCTGGGTTCAGGGCCACACCGGCAAACACACCGTACTGCTTGATCACCTCCAGTGTCCGGTGCAGGTGAGTACATGCCTCAAAATGAACGGTAATCTGGTCGGCCCCGGCATCCACAAACTGTTCAATATACCGCTCCGGTTTCTCGATCATCAGGTGAACATCCAGGAAGAGCTCGGTAACGCGTCCCACCGCTTCCACAATGCCCGGGCCGAACGTAATATTGGGAACAAAGTGCCCGTCCATGATATCGCAGTGAAGCCACTTCGCCCCGCCTTGTTCGCACTCCTGAATTTCCCCGGCAAGGCGGGAATAATCCGAGGCGAGGATAGAAGGGGCAACGATGGGAAGCTGAAAGTCCATAATCAGTTCTCAGGGTTTTGCTGGAGTGAATCGGTTTGCACGTACGAGGTATCTACACTGACCGCCCCGGCTTCGGTTTCCTCTTTTACCTCGAACCGTTCCGATACGATCAGGTTGATGCTTTCCCCCTCCACAACCCGGTTTTGGGCAGGGGTATAATCGAGTATTGTGTTGGGTGTAACTTCCCTGCTGGGCTGAAATCGCAGTTCGCCCACGCGCAGGCCGGCCTGTCGTATCTTTTGCTGTGCTTCGGTCAGCCTGAGTCCCACAAAATTCGGGACATCCACCATCTTTTCGCCCAGTCCGTCGCTTACCACCAGGTCCACCTTCGTGCCCTTGTCGACCGTTCGCCCGGGCTCGACAGACTGCCGCATCACGCTGTTTTTGAACCGTGAGGATTCATAGCTGACCGTACCCACCGAAAGCCCGTAGTTCTGAAGCTGAATTTTGGCATTGCGAAACGAGAGGTTGACGACATTGGGTACCTCGACCGTGGGCTGCGATTCGGTGTTGACCGTCAGATAGATCTTCCGGTTGGGCTTCACGATCTCAGCCGGGGTGGGTGTCTGGTCGATAACATAATCCTCCGGGAATGCGGAGTTCGCCCGCCGGTCGGTCACCTCGGAACGGAGGCCGTAGGATGACAGCAGTTCCTCTGCCTCGGTCAGCGATATCCCGCGCACATCGGGCACGGTAACGCCTTCGTAGTAGTTGGTGTAGGCCGGCATGATCACTTCATTCAATACCAGCAGGGTTCCGGATCCCAGTACGAGGATACCGAAGAGGGTTGCGTAAAAGGTACGGCTGGTCAGCAGTTTTTTCAGGTAGTTCAGCATAAGGGATGTAAAATAGCGATTGTATGAAACATCTTAAAAACGGTATGTAATGGTGAATTGTTGAGGACCGAGAAAATTGGTCCGGGTCTGCAGCCGGTTGTTTTTGAGTTTGACGGTAACGAACGCGTCAAAGGCGGAAACCACGTGGTTCAGCAGCATGTAGGCCAGCATATTCCCCGCCACGCGATATTTGTTGTTAAAGCGGTCGGCCATGTCGGCTCCCTCAAAAAAGTGGGGTGGCATATCACTGCCGTTCCAGGCCAGCTGGTATCGGCTGTCAATCGGATCTCCATTGCTGTTCACCCCGAAATTGTTCCAGCCGGGCCCGTATTGATAGTATTTGCTGATCAGTTCGTAATATTGCTGGGAGCCGTAATTCGGCATTTCATGGGAAAAGGCATTGCCGGAGCCCTCCGGGGAGATAAAGGGCGTATTCCGTTCCACGCGGCGAAGAGTTTGCAAGTTCACGGTGTTCCAGTCCGTGTCGGGGTTGTAGGTGGGATTCACCCCCTCCACCTGGTTCTCCAGTTCCCAGATGTACGGGTTTGCAACGCCGTTTTGTTCATGGTATGCCACCAGCCATTGTGCGTAGGTTACCACGCTCCAGTTGTCGTCTGCAAATCGTTCATATTCGCGCTGCAGCTTCTCGGCACGCCGCTGGTTGGTGAGGTGGACCGCCAGGAACACGGCATCCGCCAGCAGGTAGGCCCCCGCTCGAATCCACTTGTCGTTGACCGCCTGTCCGAGACCGGGAACCAGTGCAGAGCCGACCAGTGCCGCTCCCGGTGAGCTGCGAAGAATACCGGCTACCCTCCCGCTCAGTGGATCTGATGCCACAGCATACCGAAAATCTGACATTGTAAGTTCGTCGGTCTCTGCGTGTTCCGCGGGTATCGTGGTTGTTCCCGATAACACGGCGTTTTCCCGGAGCGGCTGTGCCACAAGGACACTGCAGTACAGTATGAAGAGGGTTATTAACAGGCTAATTTTACTCATAATTAAGGATCTCGAAATCAAAGGTCAGCCCGAAATGGATCAGCGGTTCCCTTCCATAGCCAACACTGTTGGAAGTGGTGCCGGTAATAAATTCATCGGGTAAAGTAATATCAAATTTGTTAAAACCGTAGGCCCCGCTAATGAAAAATTTCAGGGGATACAGGTAGTAGCTGTTGAATGCAAATCGGAGTTCAGCCCCGAGACCGAATTTCAGGATGTTGCCGAGTCCCTCCGGTCCCTGCCAGCCGTTGCCGGCTTCACCGAACAGGCGAAGGAACAGTTTGTCAAAGGTATGGCGCCCCACTTGCGTATGCAGGTCGGTGACAACCGGCATAATGTACGAAAACTGTGAAAACGCGGTGGTATTACCCGCAAGAGCAAAATAGGGATAACTCCGCATCCCGGTAACCCCCCCGATATAGTCGTAGTAAAAGGAGTCACCGGGGTTGCCGAAATAACTGAACAGTCGGGTATAAATCTGACCGGTGCTGCGTCCGCCCAGAGAAAAACCGTACCGAGAGCTTAGTTCGGCCGAATGGTTGTTGGAAGTACGGTAGACGGGGGAGAGTGTGCCATCCTCTATTTCGAATTCATCCAGCAGCTCACCGGGCTGATAGTTGTATCGCAGGCTTGCTCTCAGACCCAGGGGAGCCGTGTCGCTGTGGGGATACCGCAGGAACGATTCATACACATAGGCGGCGGTCAGCATTGTGCTTCGGTAGTACTCGGTGGAGCTGGACGGCACCTGCTGCCGCAGCTCGCGCGAGAAAAACGCGTCTGTTTGCACCCGGTAGGGGGTGTATCCCACACCCAGTTCCACCATGGAGTGCGCATTGATCTTGCTGCGCAGGAAAAGATCGATTTCCCAGATGTTGTAGGCGATATCCACGGAGGTGGTGTCCGGAAGGCAGGCGGTGCAGGGAAACTCCTCCACCGAGAGTCCGTCCTTCACATTTCGTCTCATATTGTAAAATTCCAGCGCGATCGTGGGTGACCACCGCTTTTCGATCAATGGGAGCCCCCGGTACTCGGTAATCAGGAATAGATCCCGGTCCAGGTCGGTGAGACGGGAAGGGGTGAAGAAGTCGCCTACGCCTTCCGCCGAACGGGATCCGATCCCGAACAGGGCGCCCCCGAAGAGCGTGAGCCGGTTTGTGACCTCCCGGGATCCGAAATAAGTGCCTACTTTGAGATCGCGCACCAGGTTCTCACCCAGGCGGCCGAACTCGCCTGCTCTCAGGAGCGAGCTGTTACTGCCGTTAAATGTTGAGTAGTTGTCGAATCGTATCACGGGATAAAAATTGAACGGGGTAAACTCCTGTTGATACCCGTAAAGCGTTCGTTGGTTCCCGGCACCCCGGGTGGGAATTTCCAGTGCGACGGTTCCGGTGTCCGCTGCCGCCAGCACTCTTGTATTCAGCGGATCAAGGTCGCTGTCGTCGTATTTCCCGGGCGGTTCCGTGCCGGCCGTCATGGTACCGGAATCCAGGCTCCCGTATGGCGGGTCGTAATACCCGTGGGAAATCCGGCCGGGACGGGCGGGTATTTTGGTCTTGGCGATCTTGTATCCTCCTTCTCGATATTCCGCATAGTAGAGGGTGCCCTCCTCCCGGAGATGCGGCATAAAAGCCCCGCCGGTTACGCTGGTTACCTGTTCCGGTTCGCCCTGCTTTTCGAGCGGCAGGCGATAAATATTAAAAATGCCGTTCTGGTCGGAGGAATAGTAGAGATACGCTCCGCCCGGAGATGGGTGGGGATCCCGAAAGTCGACCAGGGACTTTTCCAGGATCGAGCTTTGTGTGTCGGACGCCAGGTCGTATTGCCGTATCGAGCGGCCGTGATCCTGGCCGAAGGAGAAATATATCTTGTCGCCACCGGGGTGCCAGGCGGGGGTATAGAGCTGCTCGCCATCGCCAAAACGTGTGAGCGGACGAATCGTCCCCGAATGGGGATCAACCAAGACCAGGTTGGCGGTTCCCTGCTTGACCTGCACCGCCGCGATCTGTGTGCCGTCCGGACTCCAGGCGGGATCGTGGAGTCGTGCACTGTGCGTAAGCTGATCGGCTCTGCCCGAGTCGAACGCATACAGGTAGAGGTCGTTATAGCGCTCCCCGTAGGCGTTCAGCCCGGCCCGGGTGAATACGAGTCTGTCTCCGGAGGGAGAAAAGTCGAACGCCGAACGGATTCGTTTAATCAGCGGATCGCTTGAGAAGCCGCAGCTGTAGGCTCCCGTTCCCTGCATGCGGCCGTGCTGGCGCAGATCGATCGTCGTTACCCGATTCTGTTTGTCGTCAACTGCACCGGTATCTCTTATGTAGAGCGCTACTGATGATTTGGTAAGCTTTTTGTTCGAGAGGTAGGCGATTCTGGAACCGGCGGGAGATACCCGGGGATAGAAGTTGTAGAACCCTTCTTCTTCGACGACCTCCGCAGCATTGGGGGTAATGCCGGATACCGCACTGCGGTAAAATGAACGCCGGCTGGATAACCACCGGTCGAACAGCACCTCGCCGGGTTGCCCCGTAACTTCCCTGATGGCCTCGTTTATGGTGGTGATCCCCCCCCGGCTTAGCACCCGGCTGATCTCCGCAAATACCTCTTCCCCAAATTCTTCCGCCAGGAACGCGGTAAAAGCGAATCCCTGGTTGTATACCTGTTCCCGTTCGAGACTCGTTTTGGAGCTGAAGGTACCCATCTCTTCATACGTTAGGTAGGTGTCGTTCAGGATGGCCGTACGCAGAATCATATCGCGGTGCGAATCCCAGGTGTCATAGGTCCACCCAGTCCGCTGGTACTGGGCTACTCCCTCGGCAAACCATCCCGGTACAATGATGGACGAGAAGGGATAGGTGATCAATCCCTTCGGATACCCGTAGAGCAGATCGGGGCGGCGAACATCTTCGTAGGAGAGCCACTGGAAATAGATGGCAGGCAGATTTCGGCTGCGTTTCATGGCAGCTTCAAGCTGAACGATGTGCGTAAATTCATGGGCAACCACGTCGCGAAGCCAGTCGTGGGTACCGCGGAGCGGGGAGTCCAGGGCCGGGATCCAGATATCCACCTGGTTGTCGAAAAAGTAGGCTGCCCCGTTGGCGTAGTCTTCACGATCGTTGAGTACGATATTCGTCTTGTCCGCGGGGTGATGGCCGTACAGATTCGTGATGTGCGGGTACACCTCTTCGGCGATCCTTGAGACTACCTGGGCGGAGCGGCTGCTGCCCTCCTGGAAGTGGACCATGAAATGTTCGCTCTCCAGCGTGTACCAGGCGAGATGGTGATGGGGATAATCATAGTTCGAGGGGGTGAGCTGGGCATACAGCTCTCCCCTCAGACAGCTCAAACAGGCAGCCAGGCACAGGAGAACGGCATATGGAACGGGAACTCGTGTCATCAGTGAACCACCGCAATTTTTATCAGCTTGCTCATCGTTCGGTCGTTGACGGTTGCCGTAACCCGGGCCAGATAGATGCCGCTGCCCCATTCGGCAGTGGAAATACGCTGTTCTTCCGGAGCTCCTCCGCCGGTGTCATACCGCTGATCGAAGACCACCCGCCCGTCCGGGGTAATGATTTTGATGGCCACACGTCCCGGCGAAGCAGTCTGGTACCGGATATGGGTCTCGTCGCGGGCCGGGTTGGGCCAGTTGTAGGTTTCCGATCTGACCAGTATCTCGTTGACGGGCGAGGGGGAACTCGTACCCGGCATCCGGCCGGTAACTTTGTTGTAGGGTTCGCTGCCATATCGACTGCTCCACAGGGTGCTGTCCAGCGCCTCGAATGTCCATGCCTTTAGGTCGCCGGTATGGCTTACGGCAAAGAGCGTATTGCCCGAAATTACCGGGTTTACGGGTTCTTTCCGCATGTCGAATAATGCGCCTACATGCAGCGGGAACCCGTTTTTCGGGGCACCGTCGGATCCAAATGCGTGTAAGTTTACAGTTGTTGAATCCTGGGTCAGGATTACCAGATCCTGCTTTTGGTCACCATCCATATCAGCGATCAGCGGTGTTCCGGCAAACCTGGAACCGTCCGGAGGTAAAATCGGGAAGCCGGAGAGCATAGCCCCGTTGATGTTCACGGCATCCAGCCGGTTTTGTATGCGGTTAACAAACAGGATATCGAGCCGGCCGTCACCATTAACATCAGCCATGGCGGGCCATGCGAAGCCGGGTGATCGAACCAGCTCCCGTACGGGTTTGTCAGATGACGGCTCGATCAGCGTGAAGGCATCATCTTCCAGGAGATAAAACACGTTTGTACCGGTCAAGGGCTGCAGCAAGCCGGTGTACTGCCTGGAACCGGGGGATATGGTGGCGCTGAATGGGGTGCCTTCCACCCGCAGCAGATTGCCGGAAATTACGGCATATCTTCCCCCGGCAGCTGCCGATCGCTGTTGCGGTTCCTGAAGATCCGCCAGCTCCGAGCCGTCCGCCAGGCTGATTCGTTTATCGGTAAAATCCGGTGTGAGAATCGTACCGCCCGAAGAACTGATAAATCCCCTGTTTTCCGGCAGGGTGATGCTCCAGCCGATCCGCCACTGGTCCCCGTTCCAGGCCTGCGAGGTTAACGTTATCCTTTCGGTACCGGGACGCTCGGCCAGAACAAGGTTGTCTGCCAGCAGGGGCTGCTGGGGCGGTCCGGTTCCAAAATCGGTAAGGGGAGCGCTTGATTCCGACAATGGCAGGGCATAGGTGGTCTCAGCCGTGGGAATAATCAAAAAACGGTCCTGCCCCGACGTATAAACCGATAGGGAAAGAGGGTAGCCCACCCAGTAGGGATCCTCCCGGCTGGTTGCAGCGGCATCATCCCGGATCGGCAGTGATTCCGGCTGAAGGGTTACGGGTTCTGCCAGGGGGGTCCCCGTTCTGTGGGCCCGGAATGTCATGACAGGAGACAACGGTGAGAAATCATACAGTTCGAACAGGGTGCCTCCCCCTGAATTGCTCCTGCTGTTCGGGCGGGTATCGGGTCCGAACTTGTTTTCATACAGCTGGAGTGTATCTCCCCGCGTGTTGATTACCGAAGCGTCATTCCCGGCCCACCAGAAATCGAAAGAGGTACCGTTGACAAAATCGCTGTTTTGCCCGTCGGCCGGGCGCCCGATATCCTGGGCGCCGTCCGCTTCCTCAAGATCCACACCGCGCCGCTCGGGATTGGCGTTTACACCGGACGAGTGTATCTGCCGGTTGATAATCTGTTCATCGATATGCCAGATAAGTATGCCGCCGTTAAGCTCGCGGTCGTCGGGCGTTCCCGGTTCCTGGTCTGGTCCCCGGTCGAGACCACCCGGCAGGCTCCAGTCGTAGTTGTCGACCCCCACCAGCACCCCGGGTTCCAATGCCTGCTCGAAGCCTGGCGCCTGGTTTACAAACGCCTCATCATCGTTGTCAAACTGCTGTCTGATTTCGGTGCCGTCGGGTCTGCGAATGGTAAGTTCAACCCCGTCATCTTCAGGATCGCGGTGCCGGTTTTCGAC
>JAWVZC010000044.1:0-17330 GCA_033722415.1 Balneolaceae bacterium
CATTTGATCTGGATGTGGTCAACGAGCTGATTGACCGTATTGAGCACGGAAATTACAAAAAGGGAGAAATTCCACCGTTGTGGGACGGAAACGCAACCGCCCGTATTCTCCGTGCCATAGCGCAATTATCCGGGAAAACCGAAACTGCTGATCCTGCTGCCGATATCGACAGGGAACACCTGGTCGGTGAAGAAGCAGTCTGATTTGAACCGCAACCCTCGTTGTTTCACACGTGTTTACCCTAAATGGGAACATTTCCCGAAAATAGATTCTGATGATTGATTCACTAAAAAAAATATTCTACCTGCTGCCGGCCGGAGATACGATCAAAGTGGTCGTGTTGTTTTTTATGATGCTCATCGCTGCCCTGCTTGAGGTAGCCGGAATCGGTATGATCCCGGCGTTCGTGGCCATTGTGGCCGTCCCCGAGCGGGTGTTGGCTGTGGAATTGCTGCAGCCGCTGCTGGCCTACCTGAATGTTCAAAACGCACAGGACCTGCTGCTGCTCGGTTCCGTGGCCCTTGTGCTGATGTTTGTATTGAAAAGTGCCTATATCGTCTATTTCGGGTACCTGGAATCCCGATTCCTGTTTAACCGGCGATATCTCATCAGCCGCAGGTTGATGAGTTCCTACATGCAGGCCCCCTATACTTTTCATCTGGACAAGAATTCATCCGAGTTGGTTCGGAATGTCAATGGTGAGGTCAATATCATTATCAACAATATTCTGCAGGGGTTGCTCGGGATCGGAAAGGACGGGGTGATGGCGCTGACTATTCTGGGATTCCTCTTTTACTATGAACCGGTCATAACCTTGATGGTCATACTGCTTTCCGGGGTGGGATCGGGTTCGTTCGTGTTGTTTACCCAGCGAAAGATGAAACAGTTCGGCAAAGAGGAGCTGGAGCACCGGGGAAAAATGATCAAGGCCATATATGAAGGGGTCGGGGGACTCAAGGATGCCCGGATATTGAACAGGGAAGCAGAGTTTATCAAGCAGTTCAGCAAAGAAGCCCGCGAGAGCGCTACGCTCAATACCTATACGCGGTTTATCAAGCAGATACCCAGGCCGGTGGTGGAAACCACGGCTGTGTTCGGCATGATGCTGATTTCCATATTCATGGTGTGGCAGGGCAGGCCGATGGAGGCGATTATTCCGACGCTTACCCTGTTTGCGATGGCAACCGTACGCCTGATGCCCGCCATTCAATCGATCAGCTCGATGTATACTCATCTGCAGTATAATTTCGCCTCGCTGGAACCGATTTATGATGATTTAAAAGCGCTGGAGAAGGATTCGCAGGAGTTTATCAGAGATCGTAAAAATGCCCGCAAAATAGATTTTAGGGACAAAATTGAAGTAAAGAATGTTAGTTATCACTATCCCGGCAGTGCGGAGATGGCGTTAGACGGGGTTTCCGTGACGATTCCCAAAGGCAAGGCGATCGCATTTGTCGGGGAATCGGGAGCCGGAAAAACCACGATTGTTGACCTGCTGCTGGGACTGCTTAAACCTACCGAAGGTACAATCATGGTCGACGGGCAGGACATCCACAGTAATTTATCTGGCTGGCAGAAAAACATCGGCTACATACCGCAATCGATCTATCTTGCGGACGATACGCTGCGTCGTAACATCGCGTTTGGATTACCCGAGGAGGAGATTGACGATGCCAAAATTGCGGACGCGATCAAATCGGCCCAACTGGGCAAACTGCTGGGGCACTTGCCCGACGGGCTGGAAACGCTGATCGGCGAAAACGGGGCCCGGCTCTCGGGGGGGCAGCGGCAGCGGGTCGGTATTGCCCGGGCGCTCTACCACAACCCGGAAGTACTGGTGATGGATGAGGCCACCTCCGCACTCGACAATATCACCGAACAGCAGGTCACCGAGGCAATAGAGTCGTTGATCGGTGAACGAACTATCATTATGATCGCTCACCGGCTGACTACCGTCATGAACTGCGACCAGCTCTACCTTATGGAGAATGGAAAAATCATCCAGGAGGGTACCTACGATGAACTCGTGCAGAACAGCTCCCTTTTCAGGGAGATGGCACTGGAGGCATAATTGGCAGATCTTTGTAAGAAGTTTAAACACCTGATAACAGAGGATTGGAAGCATGCAAGTTGATTTTATGATAATCGGTGCCCAAAAATGCGGAACAACCACGCTGAGCAAGATTCTGCAGCACCATCCGGGGGTGGTATGTTGTGACGAAAAGGAACCCCATTTTTTCAGTGAAACCGACGACTGGCGCAGCCATATCGACGAGTACCATGCTATGTTCCCGCAGAAGAGCGGGGTAAAATATTTTGAAGCATCCACTACCTACACCTTCTACCCGTACCGGAATCTTCACATCTGGGATGATATTTACACATATAATCCCGAAATGAAATTTATCTATCTGGTAAGGAATCCCTACGACCGAATCGTGTCAAGTTACATGCATGCGTACGAGAAAGGGCACACGGATAACACCTTTGAAGAAGCGCTGATTTTCGACCGATTCCATACCGAAATTACCCGCTATTACACGCAAATTTATCCCTACATCAAAAAATTTGGGGCCGAACAGGTGCTGCTAATTGAATTCGATGAATTTATTCATCACAGGCAACGTGTAATGCGGCAGGTTTCTAATTTCCTGGAACTCGATTTTACCCTTTTCCCGGCCTTTGAGGAAGTACACGCCAATAAATCGGTAGGCGGCAGAAAAATTCACCATAAGTATGATTCTCCACCCATCTACCTGAAAGCGGTGCGAAAATTTCTGCCGTCATTGTGGAATAAAATTACCGATAATGCTGACAGGGCATTTTACGAGAAACCCAGGCTGGAAGAATCGCACAAGGAGTTGATTTCGAATTTTCTTCGTCTGGACATTATTGAGCTTCAAAAGCTGATGAACCGGGATCTGAGCCACTGGCTGAAAGGGATAGAACCACTGGCCCAACCGGTGAGACTGAGTAACAATTAAATGAAATGAGACTGGCCGGGAGAGCGGAAATCCCGCCGCTCAACCCACCCGGTTTTATTCCGGGCGAAACAGAGAGGTGACAGCAACGGTGGTCAAGCACTATAATAGGTGAAATGCTATGAATTACAATCAGTATACCATTACCGGCATCGTTCCGGCGGCAGGGAACGCTACGAGAATTTCGCCCATACCGTGCAGCAAAGAGATATTTCCGGTTGGATTTGAGCACAGGGGGGGAAGCACCAGAATTAAAGTGGTAATTTCTCACCTGTTGGAAAGCTATGCAGAAGCGGGGGCGGACCAGATTTACCTGATTATTCAAAAGGGCAAATGGGATATTCCCCAGTACCTCGGATACGGTCTGGAGGCGGACGCTTCCCTGGCATACATCGTTACAGAGCCGACAAAAGGAACGCACTACACCATAGATTTATCCTACCCATTTGTCAAAGACAGAATGATCCTGCTGGGTTTTCCCGATATTCTGTTCAAGCCGAAAAATGCCTTTACCACGCTGTTACAAAAACAGGGGGAGACCGGTGCTGATGTGGTGCTTGGACTGTTTGAGACTGCCAAACCAAATAAGGCAGATATGGTGGAAGTCGATAGCGGCGGAAGGCTGCGGAATATTGTGTTCAAGCCAGAGTCAACCACGCTTGCCTATACCTGGGCTGTTGCCGCATGGACGCCCGCGTTTACCCGGTTTCTTCATCAGTTTGTGTCGGGTGACAGGAGCGGAGCCCGGGTGTCGGAAAATACCCAGGGAGAAATGTATATTGGCGATGTTATTCTGGAGGCCGCCAATAGCGGGATGATTGTGGATACTGTTACCTTTTCAGATGGGGAGTTTATCGACATCGGCACCATGTCTGACCTGAAAACTGCACTTGGCAATGGATTTACTGGCAGTAAAACCGTTGCTGAATAACAGATGCAAGATTCTAATGCATAATTGGATTCAATATTGCTAATGTCTCCATATATGATATCGCAATGATCGCGCAGATACAACGAGATTATGGGTTAATTCAGATAGTAATACAAGATTTTGATGACTGGCATCTGCGGTACCCGGGACGAGTCACAAAACCAAATAAATACCTGTTGTTACATTAGCTAAAATAAAGATTTTTTGATGGCAATTGAATGCAAACATGATCGTAAAACACAGGAAATATTCGTATAGTAAATATCTGATTATAATTAAGTTATAGATATAAATATCAAGGCTGTGAACTCATGTGAAAGGATTAAGAAATACGCACTAATCACCGTACATGGATCGAGATCTCTCCAGTAGCGGTCTGAAAAACATGCTGCCGGACGCGTTATACCACGGTTTTAATGGGTAACGAACCTGCAGGAAGGTTGCTTTTCCAAGCTGTCGAATGCGATTCTTATCGTAATTTGAACCGGCCATCCGGAATATCATGAAGAGAGCGCATAAACAAGGTCTGTTTGTGAGCAGGGAGACAAGGCTTTCCATCGCTCACTTATTCAGGGTGGTGATTGATCATTTGCCGTTATGAGGTAACAAGGCAGAAAAATGTAAACCATTATTTTAAAACAGTGTTAGGATTTGGTAATTAAGAGGACATTACTTGACCTGGACAAGCGGTATTTGAATGGTTTTTTGTATCGAAATATTCGACCGAGGAAAGTACATGTTTACTGCACGGGAACGCCCAAATCGGGCACACACTCGATAGCGTACATGTTCAAAAAACAGTTAAGGAGCCAACATGAACCGGCAAGGGATGAGCTTATCAGCATATTTCGGAAGAAACAAAATAATCATACCAGGCCCGATCGAATTAAAGAGATGGTTTACCGGAGGGAGCAGCGGTTGCATCTGGATGTTAATTCATCGTGCTTTAATCACATCATTGTTGGAGAGTTGGTTGAACTGTTCCCGGATGCCAAGTTTGTCCATCCCGTCCGATCGCCGCGTGACTGGCTGGAATCCTGGATCAATCACGAAATAAATCACCAGACCTGTACCATTCATCAAAAGTTCGAGCCCTATTTTGACAAGATTTTCAACAAGTCGGATTACCGGTATCGAAAGGATGAACACGTTTTGAAGGAGTTGGGCTTGCCAACAATAGAAGGTATGCTCTCCTACTGGAATGCGCACAATTCAAAGATTTTGGAAACGGTGCCTGAAGATCGGCTTATGGTACTCAGAACGAAAGAAATATCTGAAAAAAAAGATTCCATTCTGCAGTTTCTCGGACTGAATTCTCTCGACTCAAACGGCAATACGCATGCTTACAAAGCTGTTAAAAAACATGATATTTTGAGTTCCATTGACAGCAAGTATCTGAATGCAATGATTGCCAGGTATGATATTGATCTTGAAGAGTGGTTATAGGATGTGTTCAGGAAGGAACCGGGAAGAAAATTTTTAATTCATAAATAAAGCCGGCTGTACGTCATCATACCCATTAAATCTAATTAGTTGCGTGAAGCTTGTATTTCTTGTTGTAAACATCGTCTGTAATCACCTGGTCTGCTTTTCTTACGAGAATGATGTCAGATTTCTTGCAAAGCTTTGATATTCAATGAATTCTATTGACTTTCATACTGAAAATGGCAAACCGGTGTGTAGCGGTCTGCGAAATTCTCACGTCTGCTGCGTTCAAGATGGATATCACCCGCTCAGCGTATCCATGCATGTTTCGCTTGTGATTACCACGTTGCCTTGCTGACGAACAAATTACTTGGTGAAAATACAGGCTGGGTGTGTCAAAATCGCGCATTTCTGCGGTCGCTCTTCTCCCAATACAAACTAAGTTTACCCGTCACCCGGTATTAGCCCGTGGAGCGGGAAAACGGTTTAACAGCCCGCCCGACCGGTGTTATCCCGGGCTCTGCCCGGGGAACTTGCAAGGGGTAGAGCGGGTGAAAATCGGTAGGTTAGTGTAAGCAACATTCGTCGTACCCTAGGACGGTATTCCGGCAACGAAACTGAAAAACAGGTTGAGTACAGTACGACTGCCCGGATCCATCCGGGTTTTGTTCACTCAAAAAGAAGACCTCTGCCTCTGCCCTGGAAAGATATTGCTGGGGGTTGTTGAGAAATTCCTGGCTGCGTACTCATGAACATACGATGATTTAACGATTAAAGGCATATCAGGGCAAAAAGATATTTCATTCAATTGGTCCCGTGCTTACGGCCCGCAGGAAATCAATAATCTCCTCCCGTACCGCTTCATCATTCAAACCGGGGTTGGGCATTGTGGTACCCGGTGCAAAGGATTCGGGATTTTGCAAAAATTTTCCCAGATTTTCGCGGGTCCAAACACCATTCTTTTGTTTCAGAGCCGGCGAATAGTTGGCGAAATCCGTTGAGCTTATATTGGCATCAAATACCATGGCCAGGGAGGGAGCCATATCGTGATCACCCGGCTCAATGGAATGGCACTGCCTGCAGGCAGTGATGGCCGTATGAACACGCTGCCGGAACCCTTCATCGGGTATCGCTTCAACCAGGTAGTCTTCCACAAAATTGTCGCTATAGGGTTGTCCCGTGAGAAAAATCAGATTTTTGCTGTCTGTCCAGAGAATAATACGGCCATCGGTATGCTGGTGAACGTACCGGATACGCTCCCCGATCTCTACCTGTTCAGAAAACATAACCCGGTTATCTTTTATACGTATGTGATACAGACTCATGCTTTTAAGGGAAGCCATCAGCAGGTCGCCGTTCCAGCTGCTGTGGAAGCCATCGACCAGGGTGAGGTTCGAGATGGCCACCGAGGGAAGCCAGGCAAAAACCGGCTCCGTGAATCTGTCGCTGTCATGTCGCCCATATTTTTCTTCGGTGCTTTGTGGAACGGGAAGCTTTGAATACTGGGTACCCAGGGTTTCAACAGGCCAGCCGTAATTGTTATCCTCGATAATTCTGTTCAGTTCATCACCGCCGCGAACCCCGTGTTCCACTGTCCAGAGGGATCCATTTTTGTCAAATACAATTCCCTGGGGATTGCGAATACCGGTAGCATAGATTTGTGACTCTCTTGAAGCCAAATCAATCTTCATCACTTTCCCATACTCATACGACGGTTTTTGAGGTATGGCGTTTGATGAATTCATGTCGTCCCACTGGTAGTCTCCACTGCCCAGAAAAAGGCTGGAGGGTGCTTGAAATGCAAGTCGCCCACCGGCACGCCCCCCATCCAGTGCAGTGGCTTGATCCTTCAGTGGTAAACAGGGCTTGGTTCGGTAGATAATATCCCAGTCATTTGGACCTGCCGAGAGCTCATCAACAGACTGGATGCCATCTTCTATCGGCAAAAGCGCCACTGTATTGGTATAGCAGTGTTCGACCCCGTTAAACTCGGTATACGAAATTGCCAGTCCGTGATGGGTACCCGATTCATAAAAAATGATATCATTATACCGGAACAGGGTGAAATCGTGGTTGAGATTCTTGAATTGTTCCAACTCGGCAGCTTCCAGGTATTTGGAATATCCGTAGTCAGGCACCTCAATATTTGTATCCCTGATATCGCCGGCAGAGTGGACATCCAGCACGGTACCTTCATAGGTGAGTAACAGAAGATTATCTCCAAATGAGGTCATTCCGCCACCACGTCCATTCCGGGTCAGGCGATCCCTGATGTTGACCTGGTCGCTGTACAGCCGCAGAAATATGGAATCGTAATATTCGGGGGTGTTATCTTCACCCGAGCTCCTGTCAAAAAAATTTCCAAACAGATTTAACTCAACCCGCCGGAAAAAACCGTAGGGAGGATAGTTGTGCAATCCTACCAAATAACCGCTGAAGAGTAACAGGGAAATAACTCCCGTCATAAGGAAAATCAGAACATACTTTTGCCAAGGTTTCATAATTATCAGAGTGGGTTTTAATTGCGACTCAAAACTGTCTGTCAGACATGTAAACGTCTCTCAATTGGATGGTTGTTTGTGGAAAGTTTCCTTTTATCTGATTATCTGATACGATTACCGGTCAAAGAGGCCGTTATGTCAACCTGGACCATTGTGCTGAGTTTTTTTTCAGAATCTCTTTCAGCATGTTACAGGAATAAGAAACGATGATAAAGACCCGTTCCGGATCAATGACATACATCTTTTTCTGGTTATCCGATCGGAGTCCCTGATTACACAGCGGTATTGCAGGTGATTAGTCAATGAGTTTAATCGGTAAATGTATTCTTTAATATTTATATAGTAACAAGAGTTGTGCCAACACCTGCACCGCGGCCGATAAAATGGGTATCAGAGCAAAAATGTGTCGTAAGTGTAGAATATTGCCCATCGTGTCGATCTCGAATGACTGAATTCCGTTCATTCCCCCGGAGAGGTTGTTATCAAACACCGGAAATTGAGTAATTTTTACTCACGCTTCCGCGTAAATATTACCCGTCTGTTCTCGATACCGTGGTAACCCGGCTCTTATCTACCATGTTGGTGAGTCCCAGGAATCTGTTTAAACGGAATGGGGCAGGATCTGCAGGAAAAATTCATAACTGGCACGTTTATTGAATCGTTTACTACCTGAACAGTGATATGATTCCGTATCACGGTATAATCAACGTAAAACAACAAATGAGAGCGTGTTGCGACCGGTGCCGAACAGGATGTAAAAGAGAGAGGATGTCTGCAATCTGTTTATAAGTCCATTATCGGCCGGCAGGAGAGAGGTTGGCATTCCGTTTATGGACGAGTTTGATAAACAGTACGAGTGGAACACCATTCTTTATTTGCATACCGGTTACATGCCAAAACTAAAAGCACAGGCGCCGTTAACTGAATAAAAAAGCGAGGAAACAGATATAATGAAGATTCTTGTAACAGGTACAGACGGATACATTGGATCGGTGTTAGGGCCATATTTAATTTCAAAGGGCCACCAGGTGACCGGTCTGGATACCGGCTTTTACCGGTCGGGATGGCTCTTCAATCAACGGGGGAATACCTATCCTTCTTACATCAATAAAGATTTGAGAGATATTCAGGTGGAAGACCTGGCTGGTTTTGATGCCGTGGTACATATGGCGGAGCTTTCTAACGATCCGCTGGGACAGGTTAACCCGGAAATAACCTATAAAATCAATCACGGGGGTAGCGTACGGATCGCCAAGTTGTGCAAGCAAGCGGGGATCGAACGTTTTGTATATACCTCATCCTGCAGTGTGTATGGCATCGGCAACGACAACTTCAAGACCGAAGAATCGGATCCGAAGCCCCAAACAGCATACGCCGAGTGCAAAGTGCTTGTGGAGCGGGATGTTTCCAGGCTTGCCGACGACCGGTTTTCGCCCACCTATTTGCGCAATGCTACTGCCTACGGAGCTTCACCGCGCATGCGATTTGATATTGTATTAAATAACCTGTCCGGGCTCGCCTGGACAACAGGAGTTATAAAGATGATCAGCGACGGTCAGCCATGGCGACCGCTGGTACACGTACGCGACATATGCAAAGCGATTGAATGCTCACTGACTGCTCCCCGGGAAGTGGTGCACAACGAGGTGTTCAATGTGGGAGACACCAATGAAAATTACCGCGTCAAGGAGATCGCAGAAATTGTAGGACAGGTGTTTACCGGCTGTGAGGTTACCTTCGGCGACAGCGGGGGCGACAACAGGAGCTACCGGGTGTCGTTTGATAAAATCAACAGCAAGCTGCCGGGGTTTTATTGTGAATATGATGCCCGGAAAGGAGCTGAGGAACTCTACGAGGTGTTCACAAGGATAGAAATGGAATCGGAAATATTCAACGACCGGGCGTTCACACGGCTTAAGCAGCTACAGTATTTAATCAACACTAATCAAGTGGATGACGAGTTGTTTTGGGTTTCTTCCAAGCAGCTGGCATAGAATCATTCTAATCGAAACAATCAGAGGAACCAAGAGATGAAAGCAGTTATACTTGCGGGTGGATACGGAACCAGGTTGAGTGAAGAGACCTATATCAGGCCGAAACCGATGGTGGAGGTGGGCGACCAGCCGATTTTGTGGCATATCATGAAAATTTATTCCCACTACGGGATCAATGATTTCATTATCTGCTGCGGGTACAAGGGGTCGATGATCAAGGATTATTTCTCCAACTATTTCATGCACCGGTCGGATGTCACCTTTGACATGCGCAACAACGATATGAAGATCCACCAGAACGATGTGGAGCCGTGGAAGGTAACCCTGGTGGATACCGGGGACGGCACCATGACGGGAGGCAGGTTGAAACGGGTTAAAGAGTATATCGGCAATGAAACGTTCTGCATGACCTACGGGGACGGTGTCAGCAACGTAAATATCGCCGACCTGATCCAGTTCCACAAAGACCAGGGAGTTCTTGCCACGCTTACCGCGGTACAGGAACCCGGCCGGTTTGGCGTCTTCAAGCTGGAGGACGGAGACGTACGCATAAACTCTTTTCAGGAAAAGCCGATGGGAGCCGGGGCATGGATCAATGGCGGATTTTTTGTACTGGAACCCGGGGTCATTGACTATATCCAGGGAGATGAAACCGTTTGGGAGCATGAACCACTCCGAAACCTGGCCCGAAGCGGGGAACTCGTGGCATTCAAGCACTACGATTTCTGGCAGCCCATGGATACACTGCGCGACAAAAAAGTGCTTGAGGGGATCTGGAGTTCGGAAAATCCCCCGTGGAAAATATGGGATGAGCCTCACTTAACCGCGGTTGACAAATTCAATCCCGAGGGAAACACGCGAAAAGAAAAAGTAAACGTCTGACCCATTTGCCGGTGCCAGACACAAACGATCACACAAGTTCTGAAACAATCCACTATGCAAACCTCAATTATTGAAAATAATAAAAAGAAGCAAGCCGAAAACAGTGAAGTTACCGCTCACTGCCGGTTCTGCAAGCAGGAATTAACCGACGTTTTTGTTGACCTGGGGATGTCGCCGCTGTCGAATTCATACCTCAAAGCTTCCGAACTGGACCAGGCCGAACGCTTTTTCCCCCTGACAACCATGGTCTGTTCCTCATGTTTTCTGGTGCAGCTGAGGGAATATGAATCCCCGGCCGATATCTTCTCCGATTACGCCTACTTTTCCTCCTATTCCGATTCCTGGCTGGAACACGCCCGCAATTACGTGGAGATGATCACCGAGCGCCTGGAGCTGGATGGTAATTCGTTTGTGGTTGAACTGGCGAGCAATGACGGGTACCTGTTGAAAAATTTCGTCGAAAAAGAAATTCCGGCAATGGGCATCGAACCTGCCGGCAACGTGGCGGAAGTGGCCGTCGAAAAGGGCATACCCACGCTGGTCGAGTTTTTCGGGAAATCACTGGCGGAAAAACTGGCTTCCGAAGGCAAGCAGGCCGACCTGATCATCGGAAACAACGTATTGGCCCATGTGCCCGATATCAACAGTTTTGTTGCGGGTATCAAGGCCCTTTTAAAGCCAGAAGGAGTGGCAACGCTTGAATTCCCGCACCTGCTGAACCTGATTCGCGAGAACCAGTTTGATACCATCTATCACGAACATTTTTCGTACCTCTCATTTCTGGCCGTTACCACCATCTTTGATGCACACGGCCTGCGAATATTCGATGTAGATGAAATTTCAACGCACGGCGGTTCGCTTCGAATCTATGCGAGCCACAAAAACAGTACGCATACCAAGACCGATGCCGTCGATTCCCTGATAGACAAGGAGCTTGATGCAGGACTCGACAAGCTATCTACCTACTACACCTTCTCGGAAGGGGTACAACAGCTGAAACGGGACCTGCTTGAACAGCTGATCCGTATTAAAAACGAGGGGAAAACGATTGTCGGATACGGGGCGGCCGCCAAGGGAAATACCCTGCTCAATTACTGCGGCATTCGCACCGACATTATCGACTACGTGGTAGACCGTAATCCCAATAAAGCCGGTAAGTACCTGCCGGGTACCCATATTCCCGTGAAGCAGGTGGAGGCCATTCGAGAGGATCAACCGGATTACGTGATAATTTTACCCTGGAATTTGAAAAATGAAATTATGGCTCAAAACAGTTTTATCCGGGAATGGGGGGGACAGTTCATCGTCCCAATCCCACAGGTACAGATAATCGACTGAGTTGTTTCATATCATGCGGCACAGGCAAATAACTTATGGAAAATGTATTAGTTACAGGTGCAAGCGGGTTTATCGGTCAATCGACTATCCCGCTGCTCATCGACAAGGGGTACCGGGTGTTTGCCGTCACGACACGGATACACACGCAGGATCTGAACAGGAGTGTTACCTGGCTGACGGGTGACATCCTCAATCCCGGTAATGTTTCCGAAATCTGCCGCAAAGCGGACGCAGACCTCCTGTTGCACCTGGCCTGGTACGACGATCCGGCCGACCGCATGTCGTCTGCCGGGAACCTGCCCTGGGTCGGCGCCACTCTTCACCTGGCGAAGGAATTCCTGGAACAGGGCGGGCGGCGTATCGTTACGGCCGGCAGTTGTGCCGAGTACGACTGGCAGTATGGATATTGTTCCGAAGGGATCACCCCGGAACAGCCGGCAACCCTCTATGGCGAGTGCAAGACAGCGGTATATAAACTGCTGACCAAATATTGCAATGCCCGTGAGGTCGAGTATGGCAACGCCCGGATCTTTTTCGTGTACGGTCCGCAGGAGCCGGAACAAAGGTTTGTCCCTTACGTGATCAACACCTTGCTGGACGGCCGGCAACCGGCAATTAACCATGGGGATCATCTCCGGGACTATTTGCATGTCTCGGATGTGGCGGGGGCTTTGGTTGCCTTGTTGTCGAGCGATCTCCGTGGAAGTGTAAACATCGCCGGGGGGAACCCGGTGTCACTCCGTGATATAGCGGGCATGATAGCACGAACGTTGGATCGGGAACACCTGGTCGACAATACGAACAGTGGATTCGGGAATGCAAAGGACCGCGTGGTTTTTGCGGACACATCCCGGCTGCGTCACGAGCTGGGTTGGAAACCCACCTTTCAACTTGAACAGGGTATTACAGACACCATTAACTGGTGGAAACAGAAACATAATGTAACTGCAATTTAACAGCATAATGAATATACGGATTTTGGGTACAGGTATGGCGGGTTTCGGCGCAATGCACCGACTGCGCCAGGAGGGATTTGACAAGGAGATCGTCATGTACGATAAAAACAGCTATATCGGGGGGCATACCTCCTCTTTCGAATCGGATGACGGGTTCATCTTTGATGACGGACCGCATATCTCGTTTACGGATGACAAAAGGCTGCAGGATCTGCTGGCTGAAAATGTGAACCAGGAGTACGAGACCCTGAAAGCCACCGTAAATAATTACTGGAAAGGCCATTGGATAAAGCATCCCGCACAATGCAATCTTCACGGCTTGCCGACGGACCTCGTAGTGGATATTATTGACGATTTTGTGGAGGCAAAATACAAGTCGAATGGCGAAATAAGCAACTACAAAGAGTGGCTCTACGCCAAATTCGGGGAGACTTTCGCAGAGACCTTTCCCATGGTGTATGGTAAAAAATATCACACCGTGGATGCCGAAAATATGGATATCGACTGGCTGGGTCCGCGGCTGTACCAACCGGAGCTGCAGGAGGTGTTGCGCGGTGCGCTCGAACCAGCTACCCCCGATGTGCATTATGTCGACAAATTCAGGTATCCCACCAATCACGGGTTTGTGCACTACCTGAAAAAGTTTACCGAGCAGGCCACCATCAAGCTGGATCACAAGGTTACAGAAATTGATACCCGAAACAGGCGGGTCCGTTTTTCCGATGGTCAAACGGTGGTGTATGATGAGCTCATATCTTCTATTCCGCTGCCGGAACTCGTCAACGGAATCATTCGGGATGTGCCCGACGATGTCGTCGAGGCGGGAAAGAAACTGGCCTGCACGAGCTGCATCATTGTCAATATAGGGATCGACCGAGACGACTTTACCGAAGCGGTCTGGTCCTATTTCTATGATCCCGAAATCATCTTCACCAGGCTCAGTTTCCCCCACCTTATGTCGCCCAACAACGTGCCCCCGGGATGCGGAAGCATCCAGGCCGAAATTTACTTTTCTGACAAGTATCGCCCGGTGGACCGTTCACCCGAGGAGTGTATAGCACCGGTTGTTGCCGACCTGAAGCGCTGTGGTTTGATTAACGAGGAAGACGAGATCCTCCACACCAGTACCCTGTTCATCAAGTATGCCAATATCATATTTGACCTGGATCGTCAGCAGGCCCTTGAAAAGGTGCACGGCTTTCTTGACGATATCGGGATCACCTATTGTGGCCGGTATGGTGACTGGGGGTACCAGTGGACCGACCAGGCGTTCAAAAGCGGGGAAGAAGCGGCTACCAGAGCGTTGTCGGTAACCAAAGTAAATTAAACTGGATACCTGTGGAACCAGAAGCTCTCATACGATACCGTCGATCAATGCAAACTTCCAACCCCATATTTATCTGGATTCAGAAATGAACAAGCCCCTGGTTACCATAGCGATCCCCACGTATAACCGCGCTGACAAATATTTACGGAGTACACTTGAATGCGCTGTCGGCCAAACCTACGACAATATTGAAATCCTGGTATCCGACAACTGCTCAACAGACCATACCGGGGAGGTCGTCCGGTCGATTGATGATTCCCGCCTTACCTACTACCGGCAGGAGCAAAATTTGGGTGCGTACGGCAACTGGAATTTCCTGCTTCAGAAGGCCCGTGGCGACTATTTCCACATGTATCATGATGATGACCGGATTGATGAAGACTTTATCGAAACCTGTATGGAGGAAGCCGGTTTCAGCAGGGATTGGTCTCTTATCATGACGGGAAGCCGGGTGATAGACGAGCACAATCACATACTCAGGGAAAATGCCAACCTGCTCGACGGGGTTCCCGTCCAGGATCTGGCCCTGAAATGGTATCAAGGCCAGGTTAACATTTTTTTCTGCAGTTCCCTGTTCAACACGGAAGTATTGCGCAGTGTGGGAGGGTTTGAGCCAAAATATGATCACTATATCGATGTGGCGGCCCAATTTAAATGCGCCGCCGCAGGGAAGCGGCTGGACATACCTTACGTTAAGGCGAGTTTTAGAAAGCACCAGGGGTCACTGACAAGTAAAAGCAGTAATTATATTGATGGCTGGATCGGTGATGCCAAAAGGTTATTGGGGCTGGTGCACTCACTGGTTCCGGGAAATGTTGATGAATTGGATACCTACGGCAAAAGTAAATCGTCACAGAATATGTACATGTATGCCAGCGAAATTGCATCCCGAACCGAACGGGCCAAAGCGTTTTTTAAAATATATCGTTCATTTGGATACCGTCATCTGCCACCCATGAAATATGCCAATGAACTGGTTCCGTTTCTGGGATACCTGTTGCATCCATACCGAGCGGCCAGCCTGTTTAAGTGGAATCTGTTGAATAACAGTTGGTATAATAGGGAGTTGTACTAGAAACCAAGAACGGTATTTCAGGAAGTACTATGAGAGAGAAAGTGTGCGTATATAACAATTCGTTTTTTCTGGTGAGTGAGACGTTTATGTATCACCAGGTCAAAAGTTTGTCGGATAAATATGACGTTCATCTGATTGCCAGGAAATTTGCCAATCCCCACGGGTATGATTTGGATTCATTCGACAAAACAGTAGTTAAAAGCCCGGCAAATTTTTTGGATAGAGTAGCCGGCAAGCTGATCAGAATGTACTACAAATCCGATCTTAATATAGGACTGCAAACGTACAGTCAGCTCAGAAAACTGTTAAAAGAAGGCAATTGCAAAGCCATACACGCTCATTTTGGACCCAAGGCTCTTGAAATTCTTGGTTTTGCCAAAAAGTTCGGAGTTCCTCTGGTGGTCACTTTTCACGGGTACGATGCCTCACAGATGTTGCGTGACGAAACCTATGCCAACCGGCTTCCCGAACTTTTTGACTATGCATCGGCCATAATTATCGTAAGTGGACACATGCGGGAAACCATGAATCTTGAACAGTGGAAAGATAAAGTATTCCTGATCCCCTGTTCGGTAGATCCCGCCCAGTTTAGTGTAAATGGGGAGCACAAACCCTCGGATACCATCAATATTCTTCACTCTGGCCGTTTGGTGGGCCAAAATGGGGTGCCGGACATAATCAGGGTGTTCGGTGATCTCAGCAGGAAATACAACAACATAACCCTTCACATTGCGGGAGACGGCAGGGAGCTTGAACGGTGCCGACAACTCGCCAATGAGTTCAATATTGATGATATCGTAACGTTTTACGGCAGTGTTCCACACAGCAAGGTCAGGGAGTTGCTTGGGAACGCCGATATTTTTGTTTTAAACAGTCGTGTTGACGAGAAGGGAGACATGGAAGGGACACCGGTCTCGATCCTTGAGGCGATGTGCATGGAAAAAGCGGTGGTTTCGACCCGGCATGCCGGCATTCCCTATGTGATTGAGGATGGGAAAAATGGGCTTCTCGCCGATGAA
This sequence comes from Balneolaceae bacterium, assembly GCA_033722415.1. Classification (GTDB taxonomy): domain Bacteria; phylum Bacteroidota; class Rhodothermia; order Balneolales; family Balneolaceae; genus JAMQKA01. The sequence continues at coordinate 16,430 of JAWVZC010000044.1, forward strand.
TATGCCAATGACCAGCTGAAGCAGCAGATCGAAAAATTGATTCGTTCCCGGTCACTCAGAAAAAAGCTTGGCGAGGAGGCGGGCAAAACTGTCAGAAACTCATTTTCCACAGACGTGATGCGGGATAAATTACAAGAGGTGTTTGATTCAATTGAGGGAACGTTACCGTCATGAAAAAGACCGTAAATATATTGATTTCAACAATCGATTCCGGGATCCACAACCTCGATAACGTGATCCTTGAGCCCAGGGACGATCTGTCCTACATCCTGGTACATCAGTATACCAGTGAGGAGTATAAATCTGTACCTTCATTTTTGAACCGGGAAGACATCCGAATATCGCAAATAAAAGGGCGGGGGGTTACGCGGTCAAGGAATCTGGCCATCGAGCTGTCTGACGGGGATATCGGTCTATTTGCAGACGATGATGTGACGTATCAGCCGGGCTATTTTGACACTCTGATCCGGGTATTTGAGGAGAATCCCGACCTGGATGTTGCACTTTTTAAAATAAAAACCGGCCCGGATGAGCCTGAGTACAAAGACTACCCCGATCAAATACGTTCAATTCAACAGGCCCCAGCCGTCGGTACAGTGGAAATTGGATTTCGAATAAACCGGATCAAAGAAAAAGAGATATTCTTCGATGAGCGGTTTGGTGCCGGCCAGCCGCTACTCATCGGTTCCGATGAAAGGTTGTTTGTCCAGGATTGTATCAATTCAGGATTAACGGTCACATATTTCCCCGAATACATTGTCAATCATCCCTTTGAGAGTTCGGTTAAAAAGCTGAAAAAATATGATAAACGCCTGATCTGGGTCACGGGTGGAGTCGATTGCAGGTTGAACGGTCCGGTGGCATTATTGAAAGCATTTTTGGGGACGATAAAACATGCACC
>JAWVZC010000045.1:0-16833 GCA_033722415.1 Balneolaceae bacterium
AACGCCTATCGCCAGGGACTGCAGGAAGGTGATGTCATCACCAGTATCGCCAAGCAGCCGGTTGAAAATGTGGGCGATTTCAACAAGATCATGAACGAACTCGTCGAACAGGAAAATCAGGTGGTACTGATGCGTATCCTGCGGGGTGGCAGCGGCCTGTTTATCGCGTTCGAAATTTAGCAAGAACCTACCTCAGCACAATCCCTGGTCCCCGGTCTAATCCCGCCGGGGACTTTTTTTATGCCATCCTGTCTACCGGCTCCTGTTTTGTTGCCATATAGCCACATTTTAAAAAGTGGCATCCATTTTGCTCATATAGTAAACAGGAACAAAATTTTGAGTATGGATCGTATTTGCCATGGAGTATAAAGATTATTATGACATATTGGGAGTAAGCCGGGACGCTTCCCAGGACGAGATCAAGAAAGCGTACCGGAAAAAAGCGGCCAAATACCATCCAGACAAAAATCCGGACGATCCCTCGGCAGAGGAGAAGTTCAAGGAGATCGGGGAGGCTTATGAAGTGCTAAAAGACCCTGAAAAACGAAAGCTGTATGACAAGGCCGGAAAAGACTGGAAGAAATACCAGCGTGCCGGGGGATCCGCCGATGACTTCGACTGGTCGCAGTATGCGGGTCAGGGCGGGCAGTCGTACCGTGTTAACTTTGACATGAACGATATTTTCGGAGGCCAGGCCCGCCAGGGTCGCGGCGGCGAAAGCTCGTTTTCCAGCTTCTTTGAAAGCCTCTTTGGGGGCGGCAATCCCTTTGCGGAAGCCCAGCAGCGGGGCGGCCCGCGTTCCCAGACCTACCGCACCCGTTCCCGGCCCGGAACCGGCCAGCAGCAGCGACGACAGGCTTCCACCAAGAAAAATATTACAGCAGATGTCGATATTACCCTGAAGGAGGCGTATGAAGGCACCAGCCGTATGGTGCGGATCGGGCGGGAAAAGATGAAGATCAAGATCCCGAAAGGCATCAAAGACGGACAGAAACTGAAAGTGAGCGGCAGGGGCAGTTCCAGCGTGCGCGGCGGCCAGCGCGGCGACTTTTTTCTGAAAGTGAACGTGAAAGAACCCTCCGATTACCGGCGAAAGGGTAATGATATCTATCACGACCATCCCGTTGACCTGAACACGGCGGTCCTCGGTGGAGAAACAAAGGTCTCTACCCTCAATGGAAAAGTAAAACTGAAAATACCGGCCGGTACCCAGAGCGGTGACCTGTTCCGCATTCCCGGAATGGGTATGCCGGAGTTTAAGAATGCGAGCAACAAAGGCGATTTCTACGTCCGCGCCATGGTACAGGTACCCGAAAACCTGAGCGAGGAGGAAAAGGAACTGTTCAAAAAGTTTGCTGAAAAGACTTCTGACAATGCGTAATTACCCATATTTTTACAGCCGGGGAGTAACCAAAAAGGCTGTTCTGTCAGTACAGGTTTCGGTCGAAGTAATAACGTAATCCCACAATGTAATTCAGCTGAAAATCGCGGCTTGTTTGATCAATATTATTGCCCGTATCGCTGTTAACATAGCTTAGCTGAGAATTAACATTAAGGTTCACAGATACCGTGTTCAATACAAAATAACTGATCCGGCCCAGCAGGAACATGCGGTTATTCCAGGATATCCGGCTGTCAGTTGTGCCTGCCCCGGGTGAATAGGCCGTCTGCCTTCTGGTATACGTATTTGCCAATTCCGCTTTCACCAACCACCGGTCGGCCACACTCCAGAGCCAGTTTACCCCTGTGTTCAACACGATATTCCATTTCCGCTGGACCGGATTTGAACTGTCGACAAGCGGGCGGCCGTACTGCCCCCGGCCGGATATGCCGGTCTGGTGATTTAGCGACAGATTTTTATACCAGCGCCCATTGGCAAACACTTCAATCTCCTTTATATCGGATGTATTCCGCGTTAGCAGTGAACTGCCCTGGTTTTCAACCCGCTCGGTTCTTTCCAGGTCGTGATGATATCGGAAACGCAGATCGCCCAGCACCTCCCAGCCCTCCAGACGGCTGCCCAGCGCCTCATCCAGTACATCGGTCAGGTACATCATGTCAAACGGATTTTGGCCAGATAGTCTGCCACCGGAACCATTGCTCATATCCTGCCAGAAATTTTTTTTGGCCAATCGTAGCGGGCCAGGTAGCCGGGATATTTGATAAAATGCTCTGCCGCATTCAGCAGATTTTCCCGGTTCAGTCGGGTACCCGGTTCTATCACACTCAGGCGTTCATCCAGTCTTACCGCCCTGATTACCGGTGTAACATTCCGTACCCGTCCATAGCCGATTCCAATTTGTGGACTCACCGCAATCTCCCGGTAAATCATGGTCTGTTCGTCGAATATGAGATCATTTGCCGTTTCCCGGGTATGGTTCCGAAAATATTCCAGTTGAGCGTTTCCCCCGCCAAGTAGAAATAGATCATTCGTTTGGTACTGCCTGTGCGTAATTCCGGTTTTAAAACGTGTGTTTGTGCGATTTCCCGAATTCTCCCCGGTATCAGCATTGTTTTGTTGCCGGTGATCAGAGGCAGCATAATAAAGGATAAGTGAGCTGTTCAATTCCAGGATTCGAGCTTCAGACTCCCGAAAAGGTCATATGTGGGATTAATTCTCAGATTATTTTCATAGCTTGTTTATTTGTTCAATGCACCGTTTTTGTTCTCGAAATCAGATAGCAATCCCCGGTGATTCAGGTTCACCCAAAAATTTGAATATCCCCAATCAGGCAACCTGTACTCCAGGAGTGGTTGAATTTCTTCGGGCTCTGAATAGCCGGTCGATTCCTGCGCCCATCCCTTCAAAGGAATCAAACAGAAGCCGGCCAGTAGTAGAAAACGGCAAATGATCTTTCCCATAGTCCTGCGATTTGATTAAAAGTTATTTGAAATTATTGCGAGCTATCAGCGTACTCAACCACATATTCATGTGAATTGAAGGAGTATACCGCTACTTGAGAAGCAATTTGTGAGATGATATCCAACAAATCCCGTTATTTTGATCGGAAAGAGCACAGCGTTTTTTTTAATCAACATCCCGTTGCCTGTGGATCTACGTAGTTCCCGATCATCATGTTTTCCAATCCCGGTAGTTGGTATAGGCCGAGCAGCAAAACGCAACCAGGAACAGGATTCCCGTGCTCCAGTCTACCAGCACCGGGCTCACATCCCAGCCGGTAAGCAGGTCGACAAGAAACTTGATATAGGAATTGGGCATATCGTAGTAGCCGAGCTCGCGGCGTACCAGCCAGTGCCAGTGGGTGCACGGGCAGTAGCCAAACCCGTACCAGATGCCCAGGATCACCCATGAGAAGGCCGTCAGGGACAGCGTAATGAAATTGAGCAGGCGTGTGGGCTGCCATAACCAGCCAAACAGGTTGAAAAGAATCAGCACGCTGTGAAAAACAATAAAAAAAAGATCCAGGAACTGGTACATCCGGGCGGAATTAAAACATTGTTAAAATTGGAGATCTCGAGTCCACTCTGATTACCACTCTCCCAAAAAATAGTGATATTACGGGTTAAATTTGAACCAACTCATCCGGACGAAATCGAATGTATATTCTTGTTATCTGTTTGACATTACTGCTGGGCGTTAACCATTCATCATCGGGAAAATGGGGCAAAACGGGGCACCGCGTTGTCGGCCAGGTGGCAGAGCAGTACCTCACCCCGCTTGCAAAAAAAGAGATTGACGAGATCCTTGGAGATGAATCCCTGGCGATGGCCAGCACCTGGATGGACGAAATCCGGTCCGATCCCGCGTACGATCACACCCATGACTGGCACTGGGTAACGATACCGGATGGAAAAACCTACGCGGAGACCGAAAAAAATCCGAACGGCGACCTGATCAAGGCGATCAGAGATCAAATTGCAACCCTGGAAAAAGAAAATGTAGCCATTCAGGAAGAACGAGAGGCCCTGAAGATGCTGATCCACCTGGTCGGTGATATTCACCAGCCGCTGCACGTGGGTACCGGTGAGGATCGCGGAGGCAACGACGTCAATGTGGAGTGGTTCTGGGAGCCCTCGAACCTGCACCGGGTGTGGGACAGCGAGATGATCGATGATTCGAAGTTCAGTTTTACCGAGCTTTCGCAAAGCATCAATCATCCCGCCAAAGAAGAGCTGAAAAAATGGCAACACACCGATATCCTGGCCTGGGCCCATGAATCAATGGCACTGCGCGAACAGGTGTATACCCTGCCGGATAACAAGCAGCTCAGTTACGAGTACACCTACCGAAACTTCGACACCGTGGAGAAGCGCCTTCTGCAGGCCGGTGTACGACTGGCCCAGGTGCTTAACGAGATCTACGGGGTTTAAAACCAAAGAATAAACGACACACTCCAAATGACAAATGGCAAAATCCAATAATCAACCATCATACGTAATGCCCATTTGTCTAATTGGTTTTTGTTTTTTTATAAGTGAGGTGAAGGCAGTTGCTAACAGATCAGCCTTTATTCGCATGCAGGCAGTGTTATCCAAAAACTTCCTCCATCGCTTGCCGGTGCGTGTTCATTGCCTCCTCGCCCCACAGCACGAATCGGATAAGCTTGACGGATTTCAGCCCGGCCTCGGCTCGTTCCTTCACCGTTTCGAACGCCACAGTGGCGGCCTCTTTCATGGGATAGCCGAACGCCCCGGTTGAGATTGAGGGAAAAGCGATGCTTTCAATATCGTTTTCCTCCGCCAACTCAATAGAATTTTTGTAACAGTTGGCCAGCAGCTTCTCTTCCGGCTTATCGCGCCCATAAACCGGTCCAAGGCAGTGAATGACGTATTCATTGGGCAGATCATGGGCCCCGGTGATGACCGCCTCTCCCGGTTTTATCGGCGCCATCGGAGCGGCTTCTTTAGCCAGACCCGGTCCCGCAGCGCGGTGGATGGCACCCGCCACACCACCCCCTGTCTTCAGCTGTGCGTTGGCCGCATTCACCACCGCCTGGATGTCATCCTGGCTGGCGATATCTCCGCGTTTCAGTTCAATGACAACGCCTTTGATCTCTATTTCTTCCATGGCATTCGGAAAATTAATTGATGATTATTCATGTTATAATATAAGTGAAAATCCTCGTTGAATAATTCAGCTGTAATTCCTTACTTAAGGTAAGAATTAAAAATTTAGCCATGGAACAAGCAAAAGTCACAAGCAAAGGCCAGATCACCATCCCCAAAAAGATCCGGGAAAAACTGGATATACATCCTGGTGATAAAATTATTTTTAAAGAAAATAAAAATGGAGAACTTGTTATCGAATCGGGTAAAAAGCCAATCCAGCGATTAGCAGGTGTTCTCCATAGGCCCGGACAAAAAAAAGTCACAATAGAAGAAATGAATGAAGCGATTAAAGAAGCAGCAGTAGAAAAATATAAAAAAAGCTTATGATTGGACTGGATACAAATATTCTGGTCCGATTCCTTACGAAGGATGATGAAGTACAATTCAAAGCGGTTTCTGAGTTATTCAATTCAGGGAATTCAGATTTTTTGATTTCCTTTCCAGTTTTGGTAGAACTTGTCTGGGTACTGGAAAAACATTACGGATATTCGAAAAAAACATTGCTTTTTATTCTTAAAGAGCTTGGGGATACTAAAAATATTCATTTTCCTGATCAAAATGTCTTTGTTAAAGCCATTTACAATTTTGAAAACAGTTCAGCAGATTTTTCTGATTGTCTGATAGGTGTATTAAACAAAAAAATTGCAGTTAACACTACTTTTACCTTTGACAAACAAGCCTCCAAACTGGCACAATTCACCCTGCTCAAATAACAAGTCGGCAGTTCACCCCTGACACTCCCTCCCACAAATTTGTCCCTGCTTCCAAAAACGACATACCGGTATCGAAAATGCTGTAAATACGTCAGGTTAGCGTTATAGGTATGATATTGGCAACAAAATAATGTAGAAAAGACAAAGATATTAACACCAAACAGTTGCTATTATGAATTTCAACAAATTTACACTTAAAGCACAGGAGGCCGTTCAAAACGCCCTGGACCTGGCCTCCAACAACAATCACCAGGCGGTGGAACCCTCCCACATTCTGCTGGCACTGCTGAACGACTCGGAGAATGTGGTCAACACCATTTTGAACAAACTGGGCGTGCGTACCCCTCAGCTCAAAACCGAACTGGAGCAGCGTATTGAAAAGCTGCCGGTGGTAAAGGGGGCTTCGGTCTCGGGACAATACCTTTCCAATAACTCCAAGAAACTGTTCGACAAGGCACAGCAGTCGGCCGACAGTCTCGGGGACGAGTATATCAGCTCCGAGCATATCCTGATCGGCATGCTTGAGACCGACAGTGAGGCCGGCAGTTTCCTGAAACAGCAGGGCGTCAAGAAAAATGACGTGCTCAAGATTTTGCAGGATGTCCGCGGTTCGCAAAAGGTGGACGATCCCAATGCCGAAAGCCGCTACAACGCCCTGGAGAAGTACGGGCGCGACCTGAACGAGATGGCGGAAAAAAACAAGCTGGATCCCGTCATTGGACGCGACCAGGAGATCCGCCGCATTATGCAGATCCTCTCCCGGCGCACCAAGAATAACCCGGTGCTGATCGGTGAGCCCGGTGTCGGCAAAACGGCTATCGCCGAGGGACTCGCCCTGCGTATCAACCGGGGCGACGTGCCAGAGAGCCTGAAGACCAAGCGCCTCGTGGCGCTCGATATGGGTGCGCTCGTGGCCGGCACCAAGTTTCGCGGCGAGTTTGAGGAGCGCCTGAAAGCGATCGTTAAGGAGGTAACCGAATCCGACGGCGAGATCATCCTTTTCATTGATGAGATTCACACGCTTGTAGGCGGCGGATCCGCCGAAGGATCGCTGGATGCCGCCAACATCCTGAAACCGTCGCTGGCCCGCGGCGAGCTGCATGCCATCGGCGCCACCACGCTCGACGAATACCGCAAGCACATAGAAAAAGACCGCGCGCTGGAGCGCCGCATGCAGAAGGTGCTGATCAACGAACCTACCGTTGAAGACACTGTCTCGATCCTGCGCGGCTTGCAGGAGCGGTATGAGCTGCACCACGGCGTGAAGATCCGCGACGAGGCCCTGGTGGCGGCCGCCGAACTGTCGCACCGCTATATCAGCGACCGGTTCCTGCCGGACAAGGCGATCGACCTGATCGACGAGGCTGCTTCGCGACTGCGACTGGAGATTGACTCGATGCCCGAGGAACTTGACCAGATCGAGCGACAGATCCGCCAGCTCGAAATTGAGCGTGAGGGTCTCAAGCGCGACAAGAACGAGGAAAAGATCGAAAATATCGAAAAAGAGCTGGCCGACTTGGAAGAGCAGCGCAATACCATGCGCAACCAGTGGGATAATGAGCGCGAACTGATCCAGAAAACGCGTGACCTGAAGGAAGCGATCGACACGGCCCGCAACCGCGCTGAAAAAGCGGAGCGCGAAGGCAACTACGAGAAGGTGGCCGAACTGCGCTACGGCACGATCAAACAGCTGGAGACCGACCTGGAGGAAACCATGAACCAGCTTGAGGAGATCCAGGAAGATCGCGCCATGCTCAAGGAGGAGGTCGAATATGAGGATGTGGCCGACATCGTTTCGCGCTGGACCGGCATTCCCGTCACCAAGATGCTGCAGAGCGAACGCGAGAAGCTGATCAACCTCGAAGAAGAGCTGCACAAGCGCGTGGTTGGGCAGGATCCCGCCATCGAAACGGTTTCCAACGCCGTTCGCCGCTCGCGCGCCGGGCTGCAGGATGAACAGCGACCGATCGGTTCCTTCTTCTTCCTGGGATCCACCGGCGTCGGTAAAACCGAACTGGCCCGCTCGCTGGCCGATTTCCTGTTCAATGACGAGGACGCCATGGTGCGCATCGACATGAGCGAATATATGGAGCGGCACAGCGTCAGCCGACTGGTGGGGGCCCCTCCCGGCTACGTGGGATACGACGAGGGCGGACAGCTCACCGAGGCGGTACGGCGCAAACCCTACTCGGTGATCCTGCTGGATGAGATCGAGAAGGCGCATGCCGATGTATTCAACATGCTGCTGCAGGTGCTGGATGAAGGCCGCCTGACCGACAACAAGGGCGTGACGGTCGACTTCACAAACACCATCATTATCATGACCAGCAACATCGGCTCGCACCTGATTTCCGACAAGATCGAAGAGACCGGCGGCGAGTTTACCGACGAGGTCTACAGCGAACTGCAGGACAAGCTGATGGATCAGCTCAAAAAATCGATCCGACCCGAGTTTCTCAACCGTGTGGATGATATCATCGTCTTCCACCCGCTTACGCAGGAGCATATCCGTGATATCGTGGAGATACAGCTCAAACGGGTATACAAGATGCTGCAGAAAAAAGATATCAGGCTTTCGATATCCGAACCCGTCAAAGACTGGCTGGCACAGCGCGGGTACGATCCCGTGTATGGAGCACGGCCGCTCAAGCGGTTGATCCAGCGTGAAATCGTTGATAAACTGGCCAAGGAACTCATCAAACATGAGCAGGAAGGCGTACTCAAATTCGAGGCCACACTCAGCAAAGACGGCAGCGAAATCGAGTTTGCCGAAATCTTCGAGGACGCCGAAGCCTGGGCCGGATAACGTCCCTGATTGCAACAACAGGAGCAGGCCTGCCGGTGGAGATCTGATCACCGGCAGGCTTTTCTATTTATGCTCATTCCGCAGGCTCTGAACCTGTATCTCTTTCTTATCAAGAAAATTTTCTTTCATTAAGGCGTCCCGGACAATGGCATTAAAAACAGCCCCTAATACATTCGGGATGTAGTGACCAGCTACTAATCAGGAGAAGGACGCTATAAGTAACATTTCTCTGTAGTTTCCCCGCTGTTAAAACTGTTTTATTCTTGAACTGATACATGTTTTTGGGTGCAATCAGGATACAGAATTTTATCCTAAATACTCGTTAGAAATGCGCGCCGGATGCGATCCCTGAGTTAAAATCGAAAACCCAGTGAAATACTGGCGTAAGCGTGGTCATTACCGCCGTCAACCTCGGTGCTGAGATGATGAAAGGTAAACTTCCAGGAGATTGCCGCCCGGTTATGAGCATAACCCACCGTTACCCGGGACAGCGATGGATTTGCCTCCTCGGTATGGACACTTTCGGTGTTCCCAAACAAGCTACCTTCAATCAGCGTGTTGTGCAATACAAGTGTTTGGGTAAAGCCAAAGAAAAGGTACGACTCCGGTGTTTCGTTCATGTTCGTAACCGAAAACTGCTGCGAACCGCTGTTAATGAGACTCCCGGTCATGGAGGAGTGATCAAACCGGTTTGCCTGTCCGACCATCATGGTGGCTCCGGCAGAAAAATTATTGAATGCCGTTCCAAGGTTCGATTTGATCATCGGTATGATATTGAATGCGTCCGATGTTACCAGCGAGCGCCGGTACTGCATTTCGAAATTGATCACCGGTTCATTACGAATTTGGTATTGCCATCCCTTCGGTTCAGGGAGGGAAAATACATCATGCCACCACTCCTGCACCTTGCGCCCCCCCGCTTTCGGTCCGATTACACCCAGGTTCACCCCCAAATTCAGATTATGCTTTTGTTGCCAGAACGATCGATAGGTGGTTTTCAGGAACAGGTATCCTGCATAGGGCCGGTCAAAATCACTAATATCTTCGGAAGTAATCGTAATTGGCGTGTAAATCTGCTGGTTAAAATCAACTTGAAGTATCGATTTTTCATCCCTGCCAGGGCGATCGTCGAGCCATAAGAGGGTTTTATCAAGTGCCCGGCTGTACGATATGACGAAACCGTTGGTGTAGTACCGGTCGTAAAAAGGTGGGCTGAAGTTATCATTCTCGGCGGTGATAACCAGTTGGTTCCGAAATGTTTGCGAGTCCTGGCCGTGCGCTAAATTCAACAACAAAACGAGCCATACAAAAATGGCCGCTGCCCTTCTTTCATATGTTACCGGTCGTATCAACGGATTAGATGTTGGCTCGTATTTCGTCGCGTATGGTAATGTTATTAGGCAATTATCTCAAACCAGGTGTTCGGGGTTTAGTCCCTGCAGGTCATCTGTTACAAATGTTCGCCCCTCCCGTACTTTTTCTCCATCCAGGTATACATCCGCGCCGATGCAGACCAGGTCCCAGTGAATACTGCTCTCGTTTCCGTTGGGAGCGTCTTCATAGTCATTGCCTAGCGTCAGGTGGTTTGAGCCATAGATCTTTTCATCAAACAGGATATCATACATCGGCTCTTTGATTACGGGGTTTAGCCCGAAGCTGAACTCTCCGAACTGGCGGGCCCCCGCGTCGGTGTCCAGGATCTCTTCGAGGGCTTCATTATTGCTGGAGTCAAAGTCGATAACCACGCCGTCCCGCACGTCCAGCCTGACATATTCAAAGGGCTTGCCCTGGTACACGCTGGCAGCATAGGTAATGTGCCCGTCCACCGACGACAGAATCGGCGATGAAAATAGTTCCCCGTCCGGGATGTTTCGTTTCCCGTAGCAGGGAATCCAGTTTTGATCTTTAACCGAGAATTCAATATCGGTTCCCTCCCCTTTCAACCGGATCATGTCGGTATTGCGGAGCCGCTCCTCGAGCGGTTTCATCGCCTCGTGAAGCTTGCTGTAATCGAGCAGGCAGGCGTTGTAGTAGAACTCGTGGAATGTGCGTGTGGGCATCCTCGCGTTCATGGCAAAAGCCTCCGAGGGATAGCGCAGGACCACCCAGCTGGTATTGTTGACCCGTTCCTGGAAATGCACCGGTTTCAGGAAGTGATCGGAGTAGGCCTTGTTGGCTTTTTTGTCAACTTCAGACTGCTCATAAATATTTTGAGCGGCCCGAATACCCACAAAGGCATCCATCTGTTTCATGAGCGGAAGTTGATCCACATCGGCCTGGTTTTGCCAAAACGCCTGATCTCCCTGTTCCACCAGCACCCGCTGGATTTCGGTATCCTCAATCTGTACAAAAGGATGAGCCTCCATACTGCGAACCTCCTCCACCAGCGCGCGCAGCAGCCCGATGCCGTTCAACCCGATAAGCTGAAGCATCACATTTTGTCCCTTCTCCAGCTCACAACTGAAACGGAGAATTTTTTTTGCCAGTTTTCGGTCTTCCGGTGAGTACATATTCATTCCCATTATTGCCTGATTAGTGTTGCGAATTTCTTCGGTATAAATCCCGGGAGTAAGTCGTTCCTGCCCGGCCACTGGTGAAATTAAAATCCCGCTGTAACACACAGCAGTCGGGAGCCGTCTCTATGATATCAAATTCGTGCCTGGTTGACAACGTGTTACCTGCAGCCTGATATCTTTTGTTTTGGTGCCCGAAAATTCCTAGTAATCATGGTTCCATCGGAGGTCGAGGCCGGTCTGGCTGTCACTGCCCTGGGTAATGATCAGCTTTAGATTTTTCTTTAACAAGTATTCCAGGATAAAAATGGTATCGGGCGTTGAGCCGGTTATCTCGTTCTGGATCGCAAAGAAGACCCGCGGGTTCAGGTACCATCCTGTTTTGATGGAAGTTCCAGTATTGGTACCGCTGCGCGTATTATCGATCTGTACCACATCGATGCCCAGCCGGCGGGTTGCCAGGGTTTCCACGCGGTCCAGCAAAACATCCATCGCCAGGTCGGCCGCCCCGGTGTTGCCGCTCGAACCCGCCACAACCTGTCTCCAGGGTTCCAGGGAATAGAAAGGTTTGCCAAACAGCGTATAACTGATGATGTCCTCCAGTCCCATCGGGGGTTCGCTTTCATATTTGAACTGCGGGTTTTCCACCGACCCCTCGATGATGTACCAAATCCTGACATCCCCCAACTCCTGTTGCGGGGGTTCGTATCGATGCCGGACCTTCAATTCCGGGTTGGTTGGATCCCCGGAGAACGTGAAAGTTCCCTGTTCCAGTTGAAATCGCTTTCCGAGCGGTGTCGCATATCCCTCAACGGCCTCCAGCGTGCCGAAAATCTGCAGGTCGCCGCCGCTCTCTTTCAGGAGATCCACCTGCCCGGCCAGTTCATATTCGAGGTCGAGGTAGCGCTGGTTTCGAATAAAAAACCGGCGGTTAAAGCTCACATCCATGTCAAGGCTCAGGGAATCGTACTGGGAAAATGCCTCGTAATCGGCGGTTACGGTTGTATCAAGCTGTACCGCCTCCACCGATTTTTCTCCGAAATTTTGGAGATAAATAAACCCACTCAGAAAACTAAGATTCCCCGTTACTTGCGGTTTAACCAGCGTTCCGGAGAGCCGGGTATCCATATTTATAATGGCATTGTAGGCCGACCGGTTGGCTATCCTGAAATTTTTTGCGGCCATTGTGATATCGAGGACACCGGGTTGCTGTTTATCCAGTTGCACGGCGCCATCGGCCCGGAATGTACCGTTTCCGCTTCGGGCCCGAACGCCGTTAACCACCAGTTCGTCTTCGTTGAATTGGAGTCTGGCACCGATTTCGCTGATTTTGATGCCCGCCTCCATAATTCGAACCGTACCATCACGAAAACTGAACGTGCCATCCGCCGTCAGATCGTCAAGGGGACCTGTGACCGCCATCCGCCCGTCCAGTCTGCCCTGGATTTCCCGGTACTCAGTGCGATCGACAAAATCGTTGAGTGAGGCCAGGTTAAACCGGTTGGTGGTCAACTGTAGATTAATGGAATCTTTCTGTTCGGGCAATACCAAATTAAAATCCTTGAGATCCAGGTACAGCGGTACGGCAGCGGTTATTTCGGCTGCCTGCTGCCGGAAAGAGGTTACGGAACCGTTCATTTTCACCATGCGCACATCGTGATCGTAATCGAGGGTGGCCGTAACAGAGTCGACCGCCACGCCCGACACGGTAGCCTCGCGCAGCCTGAAACGGGCTCTCATTTCCGGGTTCCCTGCCGTTCCGCTCAGTTCTCCCCTGATGGTAGCCAGGCCGTTGGTATTGGTAATACCGGCCTGGTTCAGGTACGCCCCGAAACGGTCGAGGGCAAACTCGCTGACCTCCAGAGATCCATAAACATTTTCCCGGAAAAACGAGGATGTAAAACTATTGGGGTCTCCCAGCCTGAAAGGCACGCGGAGCTGCCCTGTCGCAATCCTGTTTTGTGCATCATACAGCCGCAAACCACCCTCAAGACGCTCGTTCTGAATCCCATATTCGAGTTCCAGGGAGTCGAAGCGGGCGCCGTGGTAGACAATATTTTCCAGCTTCATATCACCGGTAGACGACAGCAGCGTGTCCCGCCGCTCTACGTAGATTCTTCCAGAAAGCAGGCCTTCGAAATAGGACTCATTGAGCAGCGTGTTTTGTATGACCGTCATGTTCAGATTCCGGCCCATGAGATATCCCGACTGCGCCAAGGAGTCGGCATAGGGTACTGCCGCTTCCATGACGGCCCCATCATTCGATTGCAGCCGCAGGGTATCCATCCGAAACCGCCGGTTCCGGAGATGAATATCAAACGGTTGCTCCAGCGTGAGCCTCCTGAGGTTGCTGATCACCTCCAGATCGATAGTGTGAAACTGTACCGCATCCTTACCGATACCAAAGGTGCCAAAATATTGAATCCGGCTTTCGTTCGGACTGCTGAACATCAGGTGCAGGTTACCGTGAGTGGAATCGGGGACCATTTTGCCGCGAACCGTTGTCGTGACATCACGCAGCACCACATTGCTGAACGTCGGGTTTTGCAAATCCAGGTCGAGTACATATTCAGGTTGGTCCATCACTAGGATTTCCACGCCTCCCTGCACCCGTTCCGATGAAAAGCGCTGTCCGTAAACCATATTTTGCAGGTCAACCCTGCCGGTAAACTGCAGCTCGTCGTCGTATACCGGATGCAGCTTGCCGGAAAGATTACCGCTGGCCTGGAGTGTTTCCACCCCCACCAGATCTGCAAACGACTGGATCTCCTTGATCTCAAAATCAAGGTCGAGCTGATTCCCCAGGTCATACCACTCCAGCAGGTGCAGACGGGCACCAAAATTGCCATCTGCAATACCGCTTCGGAGCCGGCCGCCACTCACCTGAAGTACGGTATCGCGAACCTGGATTTCGGCATTGAGTTCCTCGATATACTCGTTGTTGATCACCGAGGAATCAACATGCACGGTTGAGGTAAGCCTGAGGTTTTCGGGAGTAACCTGCTGTCCCTCTCCCACGATGCGGGCGTTGATGGCCGTCGGCAGATCCTCGAGCCCGCGGCATTCCGCAAGGTTAAGGCGGTCGGTTTCCAGCTGGTAGTGATATTTCGGTGTGCCGTTATAGTCGGTAATCTCGGCCTGCAGGTCGAGGACGCTCTCCCTGATACGGGCTCGCGCATCAACCTGCAGCCTATCACGATTTATGATACCGGAAACCCGGGCCGTCGCCAGCTCCTGTTCCCCGACAACGGAGTCATGCAGCTCCAGCCGGTAGCTCCAGTCCTCCCGGCCCGGCTGGTAGCCGATCCCGTCAACCGAGGCGGTGATATTGACTCGCCCCCGGTATTCCGGATCCTGCAGCCAGTATTCAGGCTGCAGGCGCCGGCCATTCACCGTCAGTGTGAATTCAGGACGTTCGCTCCAGACCTCACGGGCCGTAAGGCGGGATACGATTTCCTCCCGGTTACGCCTGACCTCCACCTCCCCTTCAAGCCGGTGCTGCGTAAGTTCAAATTCCCCCGTAATACCATCGACAGCATAACCGGGTTCCGGGAAACGAACCTGCCGGGCTGCAAATGATCCGTCAAAATTGCTTTGCGACGGATCGGATATCTGCACACTGCCGGCAGTGGTAACCTGAAGGTCCCGGAGAGAAGGATAGGCACTGTCGGCCATCAATACAGCCAGGTTCAGCGAGCGGGCCCCAAGCCTCATCCCGTGAAGTTCGGGATTCGTGTGCCAGCTGAGATCTGTTGAGACTTCCAGGCTATCTATGCCCGGTCCCCGGGCGAATAGTGTGATTCCAATATCTTCCAGGGTACCGTCAAGGCCCAGCTCCACCTGAAGGTCCTGTTTCAACGGACTGGCTTCTGCAATAGCGGAGAGATCTCTCCACGATAACGGGCTGAACGAAATTCCGGCCCGGGCAGTCGAATCATCCCTCGAGATCATCCCCGACGATGCAAGTACAGTCCGACCGGTGCCCAGTGCCAGTTTTTCGAGGGTTAACCGCTGCTCACTGATCTCGGCAGCCGAATTGAACTGCACCGGAGGAAGTGAGGTTTCCGCAACCCGGAATGAGAGCGTTCGCAGTGCCGCCCGGAACTGTTCTCCTCGGTAGACAACATCGCCCGCGAGGGTCAGGTCCTCCACGGTAAATGCAGAGTCGGCACCCAGCGATGCTATTCGGGCGTCCACCGTGCCCCCTGTTACCGCATAATCCCGTATGGCTATGTGGAACGGATCGGACTGTTCGGTGGGAACCTCGTCCGCCTGTTTCAGAACCTGCTGGATATTAAGGGTGCCATCCCGGAACTGCCTGAGTGAGAGCCGCGGACCCGAAATTCTCAGCTCTTCCACCTCAAATTCCGATGCAAAATAACTGAGGAGTCGATATTTCACATACACGGTATCGACTTGAAAGGTTGTATCGGGTGTCGTTAGCTGTATGTCGGTCAGCCGCACCTCCTTCCAGAGGTCGCCATCAATGGTCCCTATATGGAGCTGCCCGTTTATAAGCTGGCCGGCCGACCCGGCGATCTTTGACTTCACGTACCGGTGGACGAACTCGCTTTTCAGGGAGAGACGCAACCCCGCCACCAGCACGACCAACAGAAATGCGATTATCCAGGGCCATGCTCGGCGCCTTTTCCGTTCGGTATGTGTTGTCGCTGATTTCGTCATTAAAATGCCTGTCCCACACTAAAGTGTATGCCGATACGCTCTAAATTCCCTCCACGGTCGATTCCCTGGTAAATATTGAGATCCTCGTCGGTTGGATTCAACTTGTAGCCCACGTCGATCCGGATCGGCCCGATGGGCGACTGGTAGCGAAAGCCACCGCCAACCGCAAACTGCAGGGACCGCTCGCCGATGCTGTTCGCCCGGCGCCAGACCTGTCCGCCGTCGAGAAACAGGGCCATGCCGAACCCCTCGATAAATGAATTCAGCTGCTGCCTGATTTCCGCGTTAAATCCGAATTGTGCCTGTCCGCCCACCGGCGAGTACCCTCTGAACGCCCCGGTGCTATCGAATCGTGCCCGTTTGGGTCCCAGCTGGTTCCGGTTCCAGCCGCGAATTGAACTGGTTCCCCCGAGGTAAAACCGGATATTCTGCGGAAGTGAGTCGCGGGCGACATCCAAAATGCCGCCCAGGTTTACCCTGGCCGCGAGTGTCGTAGAAGGGGAGATCCGCGTAAAACGCCTTACGTCCAGCGAAAATTTCTGGAATGAGAAGGAGGCCCCGCCTAAGAGCCCGGAAAACTCGAGGTACGGCTGTACTACCCAACCCTCCTGTTCCCTGGAGGTGAGCCCCGGACTGTAGTATCCGCTTAACTGAAAGGAGGAGAGGTTGTATTCAAAAGTTGTATCCGGCAGGGCCTCATCAAACTGTTCGGAAAGCTCAAGATTCCGCGAGAACTGATAAGAGGCTGTTCCGGTCAGATCGTTGCTATAGCGGTAAATAAAGCTGTTGGTAATACCGCCCTGGAACAGCTCGTAGATATTCCGCTCCAGGAAATGCTGGCCAAATGGAGACAGTACGACGCTGCTTTTGGTATTCAGTACATAGGGGAAAAGATAATCGATATGCAGGGACTGTTCGATGAAGGAAGCCCGCGCCGTGGCTGTGAAACGATGACCGCGGTGAAAAAGATTGCGGTGGGTCCAGCTGGCCTGCCCGCGTACCAGATCTTCCGTGGCCACGCCCCCCAGAAACTGTACCGAACGCAGCG
>JAWVZC010000046.1:0-16565 GCA_033722415.1 Balneolaceae bacterium
ACTGGGTGCCAGCGTGAGTTTTGCGGGAAAAGTGGGCATGGATGATTTCGGAAAAAAAGTGCTGCTAGATCTGCAAAAAGCCGGTGTTTCGACCGAGCTGATCATCCGGGACCAGGACAGGAAGACCGGCATCACCGTAGCCCTGAACCGGGGAGAGGACCGGGCGATGATAACCTACCCGGGGGCAATGGAAGCGTTTTCCGCAAACGAAATCACGAATGACAAACTTCAGGAAGCCGATCATCTTCATGTCTCCTCCGTATTCCTGCAGCCGGAGATCAGGAAAAACCTGCATGACCTGCTGAAACGAGCCAAAGCGTCGGGACTGACCACATCGCTGGATCCACAGTGGGACCCAAATGAGGAGTGGGACCTGGACCTGGAATCTCTGATGCAGCATCTCGATCTGTTTCTGCCGAACGAGCAGGAGTTCCGGTATTTGACCGGATCGTATGAGATCGAGGTCGCGGCCCGGCAGCTGCCGGGGGAGTGTATCATTGTGGTCAAGCAGGGAAACCGGGGGGCAACGCTCTTTCACTGGGGAGAAAAGATTTACCGTCAGGCGTACACAAACCCGGAGCCTGCAGATGCTATTGGTGCGGGAGACAGTTTTGACGCTGGGTTCATATTCAGGTATATACGGGATGCCCCGCTGGAGGAGTGCCTCGGGTTTGGCAACCTGGTTGGGGCGGTATCCACCACCGCTGCAGGTGGAACCGCGGCGATCCAGTCACTCTCACAGGTTGAAGAGGTCGGAAAACAACAATTTGACTACGATCCAAAATGAAGCTTCAGGACAAATTCAGGGAGTTGCAACGCGAAGGAGGGGCCCTGCTGGCTACCAACTTCTACAATTTTGAAACGGCAAAGGGCATCGCCATGGCCGCAGCCGGGCTGGAGATGCCGGTGATTTTGCAGGCATCCCCCGCCTCGATCCGTTACATGGGACCCGGGGTGACGGTGGCAATCGGTCGGTCGGTACTGGATCATTTCGGGGTAGAGGGATGGCTTCATCTGGATCACGCTCACGATTCTGACCTGATTAAAACATGCCTGGACGCGGGATTTGATTCCGTTATGATCGATGCCAGCGAACAGGCGGTTGAAGACAATATTTCAATGACTCGCAGCGTGGTTCAGATGGCAAGGGCGTATGAGGCCAACGTGGAGGCGGAGCTGGGGTATGTAGCCAAACTGGGACAGTCGCAGGAAAAAGCCGGATTCACCCGCCCCGAACAGGCAAAACAGTTTGTTGAAGAGACCGGGATCGACGCCCTGGCCGTGGCGATCGGATCGGCTCACGGTTTTTATGACAGGGAGCCGAATCTCGACCTGGAGCGCCTGAAAGAGATCCATGAAACAGTAGATGTAGCCCTGGTACTGCACGGCGGTTCGGGTATACCGGTCGCTCAGCTGCAGGAGGGTATTCGGCGGGGCATTCGCAAGATCAATGTCGCTACGGAATTGAAGGACCGGTTCATGGGGGCCCTGCAGGAGGAGCTGCACGACAACACGGAGATCGATCTGCGTAAAGTATTCCCGGTGGCAACGGAAAAGCTGGCGGAACTGGTCCGGGAAAAACTGGAGATTGTGAAGGAAAGCACCCGCGATACCTCGCGGTCCTGATTTTCCGGATGTTGTGTGGGAATCAATGTAATCTTGGCCGAGAAATGAAATGACGGAATACGTAGCGTATCCGGTTCATGGCAACCACCGGCCGGGGTCATAGGCGGGTAATTGGAACGGTAAGTCAATTGGGTCAGCCAGATGTCCATATACGATGATGTCGAAAAGATCGATGCACACATGCACTACAACTGCCGGCGACCGGCGTTGCTGGAAGCGGCCCGGGCCGAGCGGTTCCGGCTGGTAAGTATCAACACCGAGGTGCCGTTTTTCCCTTCCCCGGGTGAACAGGCGGCGATTATCCGGGATCTGAATCAACATGATGAGACCGTGATTTCGCACCTCACCACCTTTACCACGGTAAACTGGGGTGCCGGCGGCTGGCCGGATCAAGCGATCGGACAGATTACCAGCGGCATGGAACAGGGGGCAGTCGGTGTCAAAGTGTGGAAGAACATCGGGATGGAGCTGAAAGATGAAGATGGAGACTTTGTAATGATCGATCATCCTTCGTTCGACCCGGTTTTTGAATACTGCACTTCCCGCGATATCCCCGTTCTCGGCCATCTCGGCGAACCCCGGAATTGCTGGCTGCCGGTTTCGGAGATGACCGTGCAGGGAGATCGCGACTATTTTGAAACCCATCCGGAATATCACATGTATCGCCACCCGGAGTATCCCTCCTACGAGCAGCAGCTGGCTGCACGTGACCGACGCCTCCGGAAACACCCGGACCTGCGTTTCATCGGGGCTCACCTGGCCAGCCTGGAGTGGAGTGTAGATCGCCTGGCAGACTGGCTGGATCGCTTTCCGAATGCCGTCGTAGACCTGGCGGAACGGATCTGTCACTTGCAGTACCAGGCGGTGGAAGAATGGGAGAAGGTGCGTAATTTTGTGATCGAGTACCAAGACCGCATCCTGTACGGTACCGACCTGATCGACGATGAGACCGTATCTGCGGAGAAAGTCAGATCACGAATAATAAGAAAGTGGCACATGCACTGGCAGTTTTTCGCGACCGGGGATATGATGTCGGTCTACAAGGTGGAGAAGCCTTTCAAAGCATTGAATCTTGAGTCATCTGTGTTAAAAAAAATTTTCCGGGAGAATGCGCTGAGATGGTATCCCGGGCTGAAAACAGGGTAGCGGACATGCACTGTGATATCGTCACAATCCGGTGTTTGGGAGCAGCTATGGTGCGATTACGGCATCCAATGACTGATCACAGCCGGTAATTCGGAAATGTATGGAAATATACCTACCCTCGACTAATCCCGATTCAGGTACTCTTCGGTTGTACCGGTGGAGGTTCATGGTACGATTGAACGGGATATGAATGGTAACTCCGGGATACCGGGTGTGCAAACTGCAACAACAGAACATCGTTAAGACGAAAGTAAGCATATGGGATTTCTAGAAACGATTGACTGGGTCCTGATCGGGCTTTACCTCCTTTTTTCACTGATAATCGGGCTTTGGGTCGCCAGGCAGGCGGGAAAAAATTCCACCGAATTTTTTGCGGCCGGCAAGAACATGCCCTGGTGGCTACTCGGCGTTTCGATGGTAGCTACCACCTTCTCGACGGATACGCCCAACCTGGTGACCGATATTGTTCGTACTAACGGGGTGGCCGGCAACTGGACCTGGTGGGCGTTCCTGCTGACGGGTATGCTTACTGTTTTTGTCTATGCCCGTCTCTGGAAACGCTCCGGAGTGCTCACCGACGTGGAATTTTATGAACTTCGCTACAGCGGAAAGATGGCGGCATTTCTCCGGGGATTCCGGGCGGTATATCTCGGATTTTTCTTTAACGTTGTAATTATGGCTACGGTGTCGCTGGCGGCCATTAAAATCGGGAGCGTAATGATGGGATTAACTCCCCTGCAGACGATCCTGATTGCCGGTATTGTGACGGTAACATACAGCACCCTGGGTGGGCTGAAAGGAGTGCTGATTACCGATTTTTTCCAGTTCTTTCTGTCGATTGTCGGAAGCATCGCTGCAGCATGGGTAGCGTTGCAGCATCCCGATGTGGGGGGACTGGCCGGCTTGATGGAGCACCAGGATGTGGTCAGCCGGCTCAACATATTCCCCGATTTCAACGACCCCGGCCAGCTGATGGCAATCTTTATCATCCCGCTGGTAGTGCAGTGGTGGAGTGTCTACTATCCCGGTGCCGAACCCGGTGGCGGCGGATATGTGGCCCAGCGGATGTTTGCGGCGAAGGATGAGAAAAACTCGGTATCGGCCGTATTCTTTTTTAATGCCGCGCACTACGCCCTGCGTCCGTGGCCCTGGATAATTGTGGCCCTCTGTTCGCTCGTCGTATTTCCCGATATTGAGTCGATGAGGCAGGCTTTTCCACAGGCCGCCGATGTGGCGGCCAACGACATGGGGTATCCCGCCATGCTCACCTTTTTGCCGGCGGGCTGGATGGGACTGGTCCTGGCGGCCCTGATAGCGGCCTACATGTCCACCATTTCGACCCACCTTAACTGGGGTTCTTCGTACCTGATCAACGACTTTTACAAGCGGTTTATCCGTCCGGAGAGCTCTGAAAAAGAACTCGTGCTGGCGGGTCGAATTTCGACCCTTGTGCTAATGGTGATCGCCGGTGCGCTGGCCCTGCTCATGCGCAGCGCGCTGGATAATTTTCAAATCCTCCTGCAGATTGGCGCGGGAACCGGTCTTCTGTTTATCCTGCGCTGGTTCTGGTGGCGTATCAATGCGGCCAGTGAGGTGGCCGCGATGGTGATCTCGTTCCTGATCGCCGTGTATTTCCAGTTTTTCCATGCCATGACCAGCCTCCCCGAACTCACCGGATGGCAGGAGTTGGTAGTCGGTGTTGTAATTACCACCATCGTTTGGCTTGCGGTCACCCTGCTTACACGTCCCACGGCCCATGAAACACTGGTCCATTTCTGCAGGGTGGCCCGACCCGGTGGACCGGGATGGCAGAAGGTAATCGAACGGGCACGGGGTGAGGGCCGGGAAGTTAAGCACCTGGAAGATGAAGCATGGCGCGTACCCCAAGGCATACTCTGCATGGTGCTCGGCTGTATTTCGGTCTACAGTGCACTTTTTGCCACCGGCTACTGGATTTACGGGAACCACGTCTGGGCGTCGGTGCTGACCGCGCTGACGGTGGGGTCGGCGATTTTACTCGCTATCGCCTGGCGCCGGCTTATCAAAATGGAGCCCGATGTTGATATGGATGACATATAACAACGGGTTGCATGGTCCAAAACAAACAGTTTTGCAGGTACCGGGCTGCAGGTTGCCGTTGCGCATTGCAAAAACCTGGAAAAATATTCATCCTTACTTTGGGGAATCGATATGGGGCAATGATGGCGAATGCTGTCAGGCATCAATACATCATGCCGGCCGTCCCTCATCCCGATACGGAATTAAGTGAGTGCGAATCCTGCAGGTAGCAACCGGCAATATGTTTCGCACGGAGGAGGACGTTCAGGACCAGGTCTGAGGTCGGACCGGATGGGTTAAAAGGGATTGATGGGTAATGAATTAGCTGGATAGAAATAACGTGAACACCAAAGTGTTTACATCGCAATGTGCGATAATGGATTTGACGGTCACAAGCTAACATTTAACGGGGATTGGAAATATGAAAAAACAGGAACAGAGTCGTCGTGAATTTCTTTCACATTTGACACTCGGAACAATTGGTACTCTCGGAACTGCCGGACTGGTGACCGGTTGTTCAGGTTCAAATTCGGTGAGGAGATGGCAATCACATACTCCTCCGCCGTTAACAGAACAGGCCCCGGACGGGGAAGTGCTGAAAGCGGGTCTGGTGGGTTGCGGCGGCCGCGGCGGGGGAGCCGCCATAAATTTTTACGATGCCGGTCCGCATCTGGAGATTACGGCGCTGGGCGATGTGTTTCCCGACCAGCTGACCAAGTGCCGATCCCACTTAAAGGCAGCCCGCGGAATTGAGGTTCCGGATGATCACTGTTTTGTGGGATTTGACAGCTACCGAAGGGTAATCGAATCCGGGGTGGATGTCGTACTGCTGGCAACACCACCCCATTTTCGACCGATGCATGTCAAAACAGCTATCGAAGCGGGCAAGCATGTATTCCAGGAGAAACCGGTAGCCGTGGACCCGGTTGGGGCGCGTACGATGATTGAGGCGACGGAGATGGCCAAAGCCAGCAATCTTTGCATGGTGAGCGGCACGATCCGCAGGTACCAGAAAGATTATGTCGAGACGCAGCGGCGTGTAGCCTCGGGACAGATCGGGGAAATTACGGGGGCCAGCATCATACGGAATGGCGGGGCTCTGTGGTGGGTCGAGCGCAAGCCCGAATGGTCCGATATGGAGTATATGCTGCGCAACTGGGGAAATTTCAGCTGGCTGTCGGGAGATCACTATGTAGAGATGTTTATCCACGAACTGGATGTTATGAGCTGGCATATGGGCGGTCACCCGATAAGCGCTACCGGGTATGGGGGGCGTCACCAGCGTATTTCGGGCGATCAGTTCGACCATTTCAGTATCGTATATGCGTATGAGCAGGGCAGGAGGGCAACCTGCGCCACTCGGCAGATAAACGGATGTGATAATGGGCGAAAACAGGTAATAACGGGGACCAGGGGCTATGCCGATGCCGGCGGAATTCTCTATAACCACGACGGGGAGATAATCTGGCAGTATCCCTGGCCGGAGGAGCAGGAGGGCAATTCTCCCTGGTTGGTTACCGATCCCTATCTGCAGGAACATATTGAACTGGTAACCGCGATACGAACCGGCCGGTACCTGAACGACTCGGAAGAACAGATAACATCGGCGCGTATAGCCATAATGGGACGCATGGCAGCCTACACCGGTCGAGAGATCACCTGGGAGGAGGTGTGTAATTCTGATCTTCGACTCGGGCCTGATACGTATGCCTTCGGACCGGTACCGGGCATACCGGAGGAGCCGCCGGTCGTGGGCACCGCTCCCGCTCCGACCAATCGCTATACCTGAACAATACCTCGTATTAACCCGATGATGATACCCAGATAATTATGGACAGAAGAGAATTTGCTAAAAAGATCGCCCAGGGAGCCGTTTCGATGTCGGCAGCGGCCGTCGGATATCGCAGTATCGGCCTCAACCTCCCGGGAGCACGTGATCTGCTCCGGTTCAAACCGCTCTTTAACGGGAAAAACTTGAGTGGATTCCGGGATGTTAACACCTCGGAAGATACCTGGTGGGTGGAGGATAGTATCCTCAAATGCACGGGGCAGCCTATTGGTGTTATCCGAACAGAACAACAATATGAAAACTTTATCCTGGATATTGAGTGGAGGCACATGGAACCGGGCGGGAACTCCGGGATATTCGTGTGGGCCGATGGAGTTCCAGCTGAAGGGAGTCCCTATCCGCGGGGTATGGAAGTGCAGATGCTGGACACCCAGTGGCCGGTTATTAACGACCGGCCTACCGAGTACGCCCACGGGCACCTGTTTCCGGCCATGGGGCTGGAGGGGACGATCCCGGACAATCCCTCCGAAGTCGTGCCCGGAAGAAGTTACGCCCTGGAAGAGCGGGTTCGCGAAACCGGCAAATGGAACCGGTATATCGTGGTGTGCGTGGACGGTGCCATCAAACTTTCGGTCAACGGCAAGTTTGTCAACGGGATCCGTTCAACCAAACGCAAGAAAGGATACATTTGCCCGGAATCGGAGGGTTCGGAAGTGCATTTTCGGAAAATGGATATCCTGGAGCTTCCCGGTGGAGTGTTAAAGGCGGATCAGCAGGCTCCTGTGGTAGATTAAAAATGAGCAATTATGGTATTGAAAATCTCCATTCTTCCTTTATGATACATTTGACGACTTGCCCTGCCGGAATTAAAGACATACCCGGCATCCCCCATCCGCATTCTGGTTTTTTGAAGTCGGATCTACGAAAAGATTAGATAACAGGGGTACTCTTTACTCATTATTCATTTCGCTGCTTCTCCTTCTCCGAAAGCACCCAGCTGACAAACATAAATTCCAGGGCCGCCGCCTCATACCCCTCCCAGTCACTGATCATCTGCTGGAAATCTTCCTCTGAAATAGAGTCAGGGTCCCCTCCATAGCTTAAAATAATCCATTTGCGCAGCCCTTTTTCCTCGCCCGACTTTTTGTTACTGGGAAAGACCGCATCGGTCCGGTTGCGGAAGAGCATCAGCTGCTGGGCCGAGGTGGGTCCGATGCCGCGCACCTCTTTGATCCGTTCGTAAAACTCCATCGAGTTGCACTCTTCCAGGTAATCCAGGTCAAGCTCACCCCCCAGGATATCCTCGGCCATCCCGATGATGAACTCGCCCTTCCGTTTGGTGGGTCCCAGATTTCGAATACTCATCGGGTCGGCCTTGACCAGCTGGTGGGGCCGCGGCCAGGCGGGGATGTTCTTGCCGTTGTGAACCAGGGTGGTTCCGTACTTTTCCCGGACGTCGTGTACCATCCGCTTGGCTGTGGGCTTGTGGGAAAGCCGCATCTCAATAATCCGGTTGAGGGCATCCTCAAACAGGTTGGCGCGGGCCATCCGCTTAAGGCCGTACAGGTCGGTGAGTTTGGGTCCGATCACCGGGTCGTTTTCCAGTCGGTCGTAAAGAGGGCGAAGATCGAGCTCAGTACCGAAGATCCGGGCCAGGCTACGGTTGGCCTGTTCGATATCCCGCTTGTCCAGCGGTTCCGGACTCTGGCAGTGGAACTCGGGATTCTCCACATCGCCATTAAAAAACGCGGTGACGATTACGTCGCGATCGCCCACTGGAATGGGTCGGGTGAATCCCTCTTCAAATATCGTTTCCGGATCATGCTCGTGATCGAAATACTGCTCGATATCCAGGCAGAGAAACCAGTCGTGCGGGGGAGTTGATTTGAGCATCCAGGAGCTCATAAAAGAGGGGTGAGTTTACAGTTTGAATTACAGGCTTTCCAATTTTTTAGCTACCGGCTTTGAAGTCTAACGGAAGTATGCCTTACTTGCAATTTTTGTTGTCTTTTTTAAATTGGCAAATATCAAGAAGAGATAATTTCTATTTACTCAGCCGTTAGCAAGGAATAGAAATTGAGCGGAACAGGCTACTCCGGCCTGGGAGTAATAGGAGTTCATCTCTATTCTACACATAAAAACGGGAAATATTCTACAAAGAGAGGTTGGTTATGTTAAAACACTCACTCACTCGTCATTAGTAGCCCTAATCATGGGCGTTTCTGTTGTTGCGATAATCGGCTGTGAAAACCAAACGCCTGTCGAAGCGCTTGGTGAACAGCAGGAAATATCCGTAGTGGATCAAGAAAGTCAATCTTTAGACGCTGAGGGAGCATTGGAATTTGAGTAACGACGGAACCTGACACCCGGTCCGGTATCTCCTCCGATTATTACTGACAAGATGCACGAGCAATTAGAAAAACTCGGACGCAATCCTGATTCTCTGGAGTTCGCTGGTCTTTCGGAGAAAGGCCAGTGGCTGGTTGGAGAAGAAGCTTATGAGCGTTTTTTAAGGGACCGGGAAATGGATTCCGTAAAGATCGAGACGAGTAAGCCGCTTTTCAATCCGGAAATACCCGACAATCCAGAAATCATTATTCAGTCTGGTAATCCAACACCGGCCGAGACTGAATTTACTGTCACAAATATTTCAAACCCTCCGGCAAGCGGAAGTATAACCGTCGATTATGAGGGGGATCAGGTAACGACAAATTATAGCAGTTACATGGGGGCGTCTCAAGTTGCCTATGCTATTAGTTCTGAGATTAACAATGATCCCGATATTCAGATTACTGCTACCGTCCCTTCTGGTTCAACCGTACTCCTGACGGAAAAGCGCAGTGGTTGTGAATACAATGGAAATACGGTATATGTTTTACATACCAACGGCACGCATATTTCTGTCAATGATACTTTTATTATGGATGGAGGCACCGATGGTGTGCCTTGCACGCCCCAATTAGAATCGCCTTCGAACGGGGCCAATAATGTGCCAGTGAATCTTACCCTTTCCTGGTTTTCGGCTGCTGGAGCCAGTGAATACAGAGTACAGTTAGCTACAGATTCTGGTTTTTCGAACTTGGTAACCGATGAGAGTGGATTGAGTTCGACTTACTATTCCCCACCTGGGTTGAATAATTCGACCACTTACTACTGGCGGGTCAATGCCAGCAACAATGAGGGTACCAGCAACTGGTCGAACACCTGGAGTTTTACAACGAGTGCCCCCACCTTGTTTATAGATTACGGCTCATCTGTAAATCCTCCTTGTTGTAATAATTTTGGCTATGTAGAATTATCGTCCTATACCTGGGCCTCAGAAAAGATCTCGTACCTTGATGTATATGGGTGGTCATTCAGAGACTACATTCTTCTGGCTAATCTTTATGATGGAGGTCAGGATCGTAGTTATGCTGCAGTGGGAGTTACAGAATTCAAATCGGCCATTGATCCCCAGTCCTTTTGGGAACAAATGGGAGATCACGCATTTCAGGATTCAAGACTACCTAATGGTTCTTTAAATGAATCATCTTATGACTATACCACCTATTAACTAAATATATCGTTAGTGAGGCTTCCCGTTTTTCTGGAGGCCTCACCATATTATTGGAATTAAACACGATAAAAGGCCATGAAAGTTAAAGCTGGTTTTTCAGGGGTTGCTTTGAGTGGTATAGTATTACTAACGGGTTTTCTGTTTATCACGTATTCCAATTCCGCCAATGAACATATCGGGGAGTGGTCCGAACCTGAACTTCTATTCGTTGATCCAGATACCTCACAGGCCGGTAACCTTGAAGCGGTTGTTTATGAGAGTACTATCTATATTGTTAAAAGGCACCTTCGGCAGATAGACGATCAATATCTGGATTTATCCCAGATCTATCTTTTGCGAAAGCAGCCAGGAGGAGAACCGAAAATTCAACAGCTCAGTTCGGGAACCTATCCATCTGAACAGCCGGTTATTTTTCGTGATCATTCAAATGGGTTACATTTTATTTGGGGAAACCGTCGGCAGGATCCGGATTTTGAAGAATGGGGGATCCCGAGACCCCAGATAACCGGTTTTTCAACGGATATAGTTTATTCTCAGCTGGACAGCGAGGGACTCTGCCAGCCTACCCATCTTTTTGAAGGTCATTTGAGAAGACCATCTGGCATTGGTGACATCGGTTTCCCACTTCAATTAACTGGAGATGGTTTCAACCGGTTGCACACGGTTTTCCGAGCGGATACCACTTTTAAAACGACCAATTCCGATGGCGAAGAGATAATAGGATTCTCTCCAAGGGTTACTTACATGAGGAGAAACTCAACAGGGGAATGGAGTGTGCCCCGGTTCCTGGAATTTGGCGGTGATCCCGACATAGCCATTTCATCAAAAGATAACCTGGTAATAGCATGGCTAGGGGCCGATCCAAATCAATCAGGTATAAATGATGTACTGGTAACCGTTTCCAATGATGGTGGAGATACCTGGAGCGAACCCGAGTTGATTATGCCTTCCGGTAACCAGGCGGGACGCATGCTTGAACTTCAGGCTACATCTAATGGCATAATACATCTGATTTGGGGACGCCAAACTACCAGTCTCCCCGTACCAAACGAGTTTTGGCATAGCTATTCAGAGGACGGCGGTAGAAGCTGGTCGAAACCAAATCGCTTTTTTGAACCGGTTCAGACTTCTGGAACTTCACTTAGTTTTTTTGGAGATTTCGATTTGGTTGCAGATAAATATGGTCGACTCCACTGGGCAGGGGTAGAAGCAAGAAATCAACATGGGGATAGTCTTAGCTTTATTCAATACAATACCTGGAATCCGCTTAAAAAGAGTTGGAATCAAGCAGCTACCGTCAATATTGCCAAAGATCCACAGGAGGTAGATTTAGCGATGGACAAAAACTCAAACGAACTTTATCTATTCTGGAAAGACAGGATTGAGAAAACGTTATATTATTCGACAGCAAGCCCAGGAGAACCATCCCCGGCAGTATTGACTGAATCAGGCCCACTTAAATTACACGCCAACTATCCAAACCCGTTCAATCCCTCTACTACAATTCCGTTTACACTTGATAAGCCCGCCGAAGTGATCTTGAGGGTATATGATGTAACAGGCAGGCAGGTACTGCAACAAAACCTCGGGATGAAATCAGCCGGTCTTCATGACTATGAGATTAATTTGGACGGAATGGCGAGCGGTACCTATGTATACGAGGTCGAGGTCACGCTTGACGGCAGGTACCGGGAACAGGGTAGGGTAAAATGATACTTATTAAGTAGTTGTCTACAAAATATTATGTGTATAAAAGCGTAAAATGGACAAAGACTGAAATATAATAATAGAATTTTCGATGGATGTGTGATACTACTCAACAAATGAGAAAAGGAGGTCCATTATGCATCGTTGTATAAACGCTATACAAAAAGTGCCAGCCAGCCTGCTGGTACTGGTTGTTTTCATGTACTTCCTGGCAAAACCTACAGGGGCACAGGAATTGAAGAATACGTTAAAACAGGCAGTGCCTGGAGTAAAGATAGCGGCGAATGTGGATTCCAGGATAATTCCTGGTCCGGTGCGGGGATCTGATGTTCAGCCTCAATCTTGTAAACGAGAGTGGCCGCAGTTTCGTACCAGCGGCGCACTGGGGACGTATGGTTTTGGATTTAAATTTAGTCTTCATATGGCCGACTCACCATGGCACGGAAGCCTGTTTGCCGGCAGTATAACCGATCCGCAGCGCAGGATTTCCGATGCAGACTATATAACTCTGACTGGATTCTCGGCCGCGTACCTGTGGCCATTGAACCGCCCTGGTACGGCCGCAGGCAGCGGTGGAGGCGGTGTTATTGGAATTCCCGGCAATAGCGTGCAGTATTACCTGCAGGTGGGGCCGGGCCTCGGCATGGGTGGGGTCGGACGAGTAGATGATGAGCTGGAAATTCATCCCTATTTCTATACCGATGGAGCCCTCGGCGCGATTATACCTGTATCGCGGAACAGGGCTGGCAGAAGCCTTTTTTCCGGTGCGTCGTTCTATACCGAGTTGGGCGGTCTGCTCGCCTGGTTCCCGACACTTTCAGAGATGCATTTTGTTGTGGGACCGCATATTACATTCGGTTTTAACCTGTTCTCCGGATCGGATATCCCGGCGGTTGATTATTAATTTATTGCGTTTATGGACTACTAATGATTTTGAAGTAGGTCATTACCGCCCCTTCGATGGGAAAAAATCCTGGATCGTATCACACTACATAATCTGTTTGCCTTATCAAGCAGTAATATTAGTGTATTGTCCAGGTAAATCAGACGTATAATCTGATGACTTTTGAAGTTGCCAGCAGGGCTGCGGTGGATATTACACGTGTAGGGAGCAGCTCAATGGTTAGGTTGACCGTAAGACCTGTTCGGAACTGAATGTTATGCACTTTTTTGTGTGCTACATGGGCCGGGTAAAGCCCTCATCAAATATGGTTTCGGGATCATGCTCGTGATCAAAATACTGCTCGATATCCAGGCAGAGAAACCAGTCGTGCGGTGGAGTTGAGGGAAGCGTCCAGCTGCTCATAAAGAGGAGTGTTTGTTAAAAAGGTAGTTGTCACCGCAGAGAAGTAAATGCATTATGAAAGTGGCATAATGACGAAGGTATAACGGGAAAGTATTTGCTATTCATTCCCAAATGTTTAAACTAGATGTACAAGATAATATCTATTTCTTTAACAAGAGATCTTCTGTTATACAAATTTAAAAAATGTCATGTCTGTATCCCACTATTCATTTTTTGCAAAAAAAGATATTGCCTTTTTATTCATGTTGGGCCTGCTGCTGAGCGGTTGCGAGCTGCTGGGGTTGTCGGGCGGCGAGGAGAAGGAGGAGCCCGTCTCCCGCTTTTCCTACGAAGTGATCGACCAGGAGCGCAATGTGACGAAATCGGTTACCAACCAGCAGGTTGAGGAGACCGAGTTTGAAACCGGTCTCGGGTTATACGGTGACCAGTTTCTTCCTCCCTCGCTAATCGAAAATTTCGATGTCCCGCCCGAACTGTTCCGACGGCATGAAATATACCTGCATGCCGAAAACGGCGTAGATGAGGATGTGCAGTTTGTTTCCCTGCGTTTCGGGTTTCCGTTGATGGAAAGCTGGGAAGCCGCACGTTACACATTCCCCGAAACCACAAAGGAAGAGCTGCTTGAACGGCTGAGGATGCTGCGGGATCGATTCCGGGGAAACACGGGTAGCCGGGCCGGGCTTTTTGTGAATGAGCCCGGGAGTGAACTGTTGCAGACAAACGAGCATGTGGCAACCATGAGTTATTTTGATTCAGGCCTGGTAACCAGGCGTTCCCACGGGAAGCTCATTGAACTCGGAAACTATTTCTACCAGGCTATCGGCGGGTATATCGAGTTAACCGACGTATACGGGGAGAGGATCAAGGGGCAGTTCTCGGTCGATATGATCAGCCTGCCGATGGACCTGCTCTTCTTTTCTGATACCTTTCCCGAAAATCCGGACGTCGACACCTACCGCATTGTCGGTGAATTTGAAACCGTGCCGGGCAATTATGCCGACCTGCAGCAGGCCCGGGCCGAGCTGTTCCAGGAGTATTACAATGCCGGACTGTTCTGACCGGGATGGTTAGGGCAAGGCGGTAATTTATTTCTGTGCAAGCGAATATCACCAATCTGCGCGGGCAGTTCGATTACTCGATAGGTTATAAAACAGATCCTGCGAACCGATTTTGCGGTTTACTGAACAGTGTTATGTCATTTTCGGGCCATATTCAATTCATTTCACTTTATACTTTAGTATTGCAAAAAATATAAATAAGAAATGCAGGAGAACATCCGAAAGTGTCGTCTGAAACCCTTGGCTACTACTCTGTAACTACTTCCCCGCTGGAGTGGTCGCTGATGATCACCCACTGGTCGTCCATCTTTTGCCAGACCAGGGTAAAGTGTCCCTGCAGATCCCCCATTTCCCTCGCCAGATAGAACCGGCCGATCATGAGGGCCGTTTTGCTATCTACTTGATACAGCCGCAGGACCTCAAACTCGAGTGATCCCATCGCCTCCCGGTCGGGATATCCGTTCCGGAACCGTTCCAGGGTGGATTCATATCCGTAATTGGGTCCACCGGTGCCGACAAAGGCGAGCTTCTCCGAATGCCAGTACCCGTCCATAAACCCTTCCAGGTCACCGCGGTTCCAGGCATCCCGGGTTTGCATCAGGGTGTTTACAATCGCCAGGCTGTCGGATTGCGAAATACCGGGGAACGGTTTCGATTCCCCGGCGGAGGTCTCAGATTCCGAGCACGACAAGTGAACGAAGAGCACAGGTATAACGAATATCAGCAGGCATCTCATAAAATGGGGCGAATTCGATTCAAAATTGGGGTTTAGCATGGCAGGATTAAGTTACGGTTTTGGACCGTTATCTCAATAGCTCCGGTAATCGGAAACTTTCATAGATAAAAAAATATCATATATTGCATAAACAAATTAGTTTATGTTGATTCTGAATTAATTATATCAGGATATTTCCCACGATCGAATCATTTATTTAATTTATTTACGCAGGTGTGCTCTCGATGAAACAGGACCAGCAACAACAGGGGCGTCCCGAAGACAGGCTTTCAGGCTGCTTTTCCTGCAAGCTGGAGCAGCTTCAGGAACTGGATCGTTTCCGCAGCGAAAACAGGGACCGGTATGGGCGCCTTACCGAGCGTGAGCTGCAGGTTCTGCAGCTGGTGGCTTCCGGAAAGCCGACCTCCGCTATAGCCGAAACACTGGATCTGTCACCAAACACCGTTTCAAATCATCGGAGCAGTATCAGGCGAAAGCTGCAGGCGGGTAGTTTTACCACGATCTATAAATACGCACTGGCTTTTGAACTCATTACCTTTTAACATCGGGGTCCAATTCATATGTCACGATCATATGCAACAGAATCGGAGCAGATTGCTCAGTTTGAATACTACTCCCACGAACTGGAAACACTACTTGCCGGGGAAGACAACTGGCAGAACGTGGCAGATGACCTGCCCGTCATGGTGCACACCAACGATCGGGACACGCTTGCACTGAAGTTTGTAAATGAGGAAACAAGCCGGATTATGGATCGACCCGCCGAGGTAATTATGGAGCAGAGCTTTGAGCTCTTCCAGGCGGTGTTTCATCCCTCCTCCCTCGAATTTGCTTTTGAGGTGGTACAGCCCCGGTGCCGATCGCTGGGGAGTGCAGAGATATTCACGTACACGGAATACTACAAATTTTTTCACAACACACGGTTCCAGCCGCATATCAAGTTTGTTACCTCTTGCAGCAGTGATCCCGATAGCGTCATGGTGGTTACCGTTCCTCCTGATAAACTTGGAATTACCTGCCGCCAGCTGGAAAAAACTATTGATATCGACATCTTCAGGCTGAATCATTTCAGATAGTTTCAAAAACTGACCGAACGAGAAATCGAAATTCTGGGCCTGCTGGCCAAAGGCTTTACGAATTCCGAGATCGGTGAGCTGCTGTACCTGAGCACGGCCACGATAAAAACGCATCGCAAGCGCATCAATAAAAAGCTCGAAATCAACAGTTTTCGTGACCTGATGAGATACGCCATTTCATTTGATCTCATCGTGGTGTAACCGCCCGTTGGATCCGCCAGACGAGCGCGGGCTGTAACTTTTTTCTATTTTCTGCAGGCACAAGATGGGGAATCACATCTCAGAAGAAAATATTATGACCATTTCGGAATTGCTGGTTACTTGAAATTTTCGGGGCGCTAAAAGCTTGAGCCTGAGTCGGCAGACGTGACCACCCGAAATGCCCGGATGTGCTGCTTCTCGATATCCATCTCCCGGGGTCGACGAGGTTCGACATGGTCTCCCGGATCAGAAAACAGGACCCGAATACGGCAATAATTATGGTGACGATCGTCCATACAACCGACC